>DATNQL010000910.1:0-8145 GCA_036704025.1 Stenomitos sp. | reverse complement strand
CAACGCTAGTAGCTTCTAGGATGGCTTATCTTTTGATTAGTCGTTCGGCACTCATTGTTGTGATGGCAGCATTTCTAGGTTTAGTTTCCGTAAGATACCTGCTCATTAAACCAGTTCAAAGCCTGAATAAGGTGGCTAGAGATATTGAGTTGAATGCCAGTCAAATTGACCCCAGTAAATGGCATAATATCTTACCCCTCAATCGCTCCGATGAAGTCGGACAATTGGCAAACTCTTTCAACGATATGATTGGGCAACTGAAAACCTCATTTGACAAGCTCAATGAGGTAATTGTGCAAGCCAATCAAGTAGGTATGAAAGTTACCTCCTCCACGATGCAAATTACTACTGCGGGCAAGCAGTTAGAATCTACTGTCGTAAAGCAAGCACTTTCCACTAACGAAGTGAAAGCTACCGCCTCAGAGATTGCTGCTACTAACGGGGTATTAGCCAAGACGATGGAAGATATTACACAAAAAGCCCAAGCAACTGCTGTTTCTGCAAGTAATAGTCAAGTCTCCCTCATGGAAATGGCAGATGGGATGTATGAATTGGCAACTGCCACGACGGCGATTTCCTCCAGATTGGCAATCATGAATGAAAAAGCTAATAATATCAATAGCGTGGTGACAAAGATTAGTAAAGTAGCCGATCGAATCAATTTAATTTCCCTCAACGCCGGCATTGAAGCGGAGAAAGCAGGAGAGTATGGGGTTGGTTTTACTGTGGTTGCCAGAGAAGTCAAGCGACTAGCAGATAACACCGCTGTTGCTTCCCAGGAAATTGAGGAGATGATCGAAGATATACAATTATCTGTTTCCAAGGGTGTTGCGGAAATGGATAAGTTTAGCCAACAGGTAAGTCGCTATGTAAAACAGGTTGAGCGCATCAGTGGAGAAATTGCCGCTGTCATATTTGAAGTGCAAAGTCTCACACCGCAATTTGAGAAAGTCAGTCACAATATGGAAGGGCAATTCAAGGGGGCGCAGCAAATCAGTAATGCGATATCTCACTTAAGTGAAGCTTCTCAGCAGACCGTGGCATCCCTACAGCAAACTAACCTGGTGCTGGAGCAATTAAATGATACCGCCTTTGTCCTCCAGAATATCATTTCTATGAAGGTAAACTCGTGAATTTATAGTTAAATTCTCAGTTGCAAATCTAAGTCCTGGATATAATCAAAATTAATCGGAAATTACGATAGGGAAAAACCAAATGGAAAAAATTATTAACCTTAAAATTGAAAAACTACCAGAAGGGCTTTATTTAGCAACATCAGAAGACCTTCCGTGGCTAGTAGCACAGGGACAGACAATTGCTGAAACATCTAAAAACATTATTAATGATTTAATTATAATATATTTTCTAAGTTTTCAGTAATTCCTCTAATGATTGACTATCCAGCCACTTACCAAGTCTAGTACATTTATTGTCTGGTGGCTCTCCTCTATAATTTTTTGCCTGAAAGCGTATAAAGTCCTCAAACATTCTCAGCGGTAAAAGAACAGTTTCTACTTTCGTACCATCTTCAAAATCAATTTTCTCAAATTTGAATTCATAGCCAGCCCACTTTACAGTTGATAGTCGATGATTTGCCATTATTTACTATACGCCATCAACTACTTCGCGTTCCTTTGTGTTCACTGCGCCTGCGGTTCAAAAAAAACAGCCACCTCCACAAAGGAAGCAGCTATTTTTAGCAAAGGGTAGGCAAAAAGCCCACCCTATCACAAGATTTTAGTAATCGAAGTCGCCGCCGCCCATACCAGCGCCTGCACCAGCAGGAGCGCCTTCCTTGGGTTCGGGTTTGTCAACCACGATACACTCGGTAGTTAACACCATACCTGCGATCGAAGCCGCGTTTTGCAGAGCGGAACGAGTCACCTTGGCAGGGTCAACGATACCGGCTTCAAACATATTGACAAATTCGCCTTTTGCTGCATCGTAGCCGACATCGAAGGACTTCTCTTTCACCCGTTCGGCAATGACAGCACCGTTTTGACCGGCGTTTTCAGCAATCCGCTTCAGAGGAGCAGATAGCGCACGACCGACAATCAAAGCACCAGTCAGCTCTTCGTTCTTCAGGTTTGCATTAGCCCATTCTTCCACTTGGGGAGCTAGGTGAGCCAGAGTCGTACCGCCACCGGGAACGATACCTTCTTCTACAGCAGCCTTGGTAGCGTTGATGGCGTCTTCCAGGCGCAGCTTGCGATCCTTCATTTCGGTTTCGGTAGCAGCGCCAACTTTAACCACAGCTACACCACCAGCCAGCTTAGCCAGACGCTCTTGCAGTTTTTCCTTATCGTAGGAAGAATCGGTTTCTTCCATTTGACGGCGGATTTGTTCGCAGCGAGCCTTAACAGCCTTTTCGTTACCTTCAGCAACGATCGTGGTGTTGTCCTTGGTGATGGTGATGCGGCGAGCTTTACCCAGCATATCCAGCTTGGTATTTTCCAGCTTCAAACCTGCATCTTCGGTGATCAGTTGACCGCCAGTTAGCACAGCGATGTCTTCCAGCATTGCCTTACGACGGTCGCCAAAGCCAGGAGCTTTCACAGCAGCTACGTTCAGCACACCGCGCAGGCGGTTGACCACCAGGGTAGCCAAAGCTTCTTTTTCAATATCTTCTGCGAGAATCAGCAGAGGACGACCGGAACGAGCAACTTGCTCTAGTACTGGTACCAAGTCTTGTACCAAGGCAATCTTCTTGTCGGTGATCAGGAGGAAAGGCTCATCGAGAACAGCTTCCATCCGCTCAGCATCTGTAGCGAAGTAAGGAGAGATGTAGCCTTTGTCAAAGCGCATCCCTTCGGTGATTTCCAGTTCCGTGGTCATGGACTTCCCTTCTTCCAGGGAGATGACGCCTTCCTTACCCACTTTGTCCATTGCTTCGGCAATCATGTTGCCGACTTCTTCGTCGTTACCGGCAGAGATGGTGCCGACTTGGGCAATAGATTTGGAATCTTCTACTTGACGGGCGTGTTCTTTGATTTTGTCTACCAAGAAGTTGGTAGCTTTATCGATACCCCGCTTGAGGGAAATCGCGTTAGCGCCAGCAGCAACGTTACGCAATCCTTCTTTCACCATCGCGTGGGCGAGAACGGTAGCGGTTGTGGTACCGTCGCCAGCAGCGTCGTTGGTCTTGGAAGCAGCTTGACGAATCAAGGAAACGCCGGTATTTTCGATGTGGTCTTCCAGCTCGATTTCTTTGGCGATCGTCACGCCGTCATTCACAATTTGAGGTGCGCCGAATTTCTTCTCCAGCACTACGTTCCGGCCTTTGGGGCCAAGGGTGACGGCAACAGCTTCTGCCAGGATATCGATACCTTTTTCAAGGGCGCGACGAGCGTTTTCGTTGTAGATGATGCGCTTAGCCATATGTGTCAATGATTGTGGATTGTGGATTTTAGATTTTGGATTTTGGATCTTGGGTTTTGCTAATTCGCGAGCGGTAGAAAGGTAATTGGCTTTTCTTTCCTACTCCCTACTACCCACTACCGACTACCGATTAGCTAACGACGGCGAGAATATCTTTTTCCGAGAGCAGGACGTATTCTTCGGTGCCGAGTTTGATGTCTGTGCCAGCGTACTTGGAGTAGAGAACTTTGTCGCCGATTTTTACTTCCATTTCTTGACGGGAACCGTCGTCATTGCGCTTGCCGGGGCCAACTTGGACTACTTCCCCAACTTGAGGCTTTTCTTTTGCTGTGTCGGGTAGGAGGATACCGCCAGCGGTCTTTTCCTCAGAAGCGCTTACTTTGACAAACACGCGATCGCCTAATGGTTTAACGGTAGAAACGCTTAGAGATACTGCTGCCATACAAAAATTTTCTCCTACTTTATGATTGGTGATTGGGCATCGGGCGTCGGGCGTTCTTTCTCTTGTCCCTTGTCCCTGGCCCTTACTTGAGTTAGCACTCTCATCTCCTGAGTGCTAATTTAAAACGACGGGGTGTGCGATCGCAACAAATTTGTTTGTACGGGTTCCCGAACAGGGGCAGGCGCAGCATCAACAAAGTACAAATACTCAGCGCCGATAGTAGCGAATGGGAGAGACAATTTAAGTGAATAGGATTCACGGACAAAAGCAGCACAATGACAGAAGACTCCGTAGCTTTGCCAGTTGATGAGGTTTGTCAGATTGATGAAGGGTCGGGCGAGAACGCTTTGGCAGCTTGCGTGCAAACTTTGGGACTGAGCCAAATTCAGCGGCATATATTTATTTGTGCAGATCAGACCGTAGCCGAATGTTGCTCCAAAGAAGCTGGTTTGGAATCTTGGAACTACCTCAAAAAACGTCTCAAAGAACTCAAACTGGAAAAGCCAACCGCCACTAGACCTACCTGCATTTTTCGCACCAAGGCTAATTGCTTGCGAGTTTGCTCCCAAGGGCCGATTTTGGTCGTCTACCCGGATGGCGTCTGGTACCGCAACGCCACCCCCGAAGTAATTGAGCGGATTATCCAAGAACATTTGATCGGTAATCGGGTAGTCCGGGAATACGCCTTTCTAACTCATCCTTTACCGGAGCCTTCAGGAAATTCGATCGCAGACTGATAGCGAGTTGCAGTCAAAAGTGTAACTGAGTGGGAGAGTGGGAAAGCTGATGGAGCGGGAAAGAAAGTTACGATCGCTTAAATATGAATTGGTAAGATTGATACTTCATCTTGTCGATCTTGCTAAATCTAAACCTGTATACGTTCATTTTTGAGGGTGAGGATTAGCAATGTATGTGGTCATTGGTGGTGCGGGGATGATGGGACTGGGGCTAGCCCAGCAATTGCTAAAACAGGGGCATACGGTTGCCATCATTGATATCGATCCACTTGCCTGTCGGTTTGCGCGAGAAAAAATTGGTGTGATGGCATTTGAAGGAAGTGCCGTCAGTACAACGGTTCTCTTAGAAGCAGGGATTCGACAGGCAAATGCGGTAGTGGCAGCCTTGAGAGATGATGCGCTCAATTTAGCATTGGTCACCCTATCGAGAAGCTATGGGATCTCTCATATCGCAGTGCGGATGCGCGATCGAGAATTTTTGGAAGCCTATCGTCTGGCTCAAGCCAGCCACATTATCAGTACAGTGGATTTAGCAGTTGCAACGATGGTAAATGCGATCGAATACCCGGAAGTAGAGTCGATGATGCATTTTGAGCAAGGACAGGTAGAGGTACTGAAGCTTCCTGTTCCAAATGGTTGTTACGCAGCAGGACGCACCGTTGCCCAGATCGCTCAAGATCCTCGCTTCCCAACAGGCTCCCTGATTATTGGATATCAATGCCACTCCCGTGCAAATTTGGAAATCCCGAATGGCAATACAGTATTAGAAGCAGGCTCAACCATTCTAGTTGTGACCCGTCCTGAGTCAGTTCATCCTATGATTGATTTCCTGGGAATTGAGGCTAGTCATCTTCCAACGAGAGAAGTTTCTCATCCAAATCTTTGATATAGGGCTGCACCAGATCCTCCGGAACAATTCGCTTGCGGAGAGCATAACGGACGGCTCCTTTTTCTGCCAGAAGTAATTGTCGTCGAATGGTATCGAGTCCGCTGCGATCGCTTTTCAACTGACCTGCCCGATATTGGTTATAAAGATCGCGCAACACCCGCTCAGACTGTGCGACTCGCGCTTGATAGGATGCCCAGAGTTCTTCGTATATGGCTTTGGGTAGCACACCTGATTTCAGCAAACTATCCAGTTCTTCTTGAGCAGCTTTAGCTGCAATCAACTGAATCTGTAGCTGACCAGTTTCCTGCATCGCATCTGAAACAGGACTGATATTTAACCGTTTGACGAGTGAAGGCAGTGCTAGCCCTTGAATTACCAGGGAAAACAAAACGCCACCAAACACCAGCTCAATGATGAAATCCCGCCCAGTCAGACTCAAAGGAATTGCGACGGCTAATGCCATCGAGAGAGAGCCTTTAATGTTTCCTAAAACCAGAATATGTTGCCACTGCATCGGAATAGGGCGATCGAACCAGCGTAACCCTGCCAGCAATAAATACACTGAGAGAATTCGTCCCAATTGATAGGCGAGAATGACCAGCAGGATGGCAGGCAAAATTTTCCACAGCATGATGGGGTTAATCTCAATGCCGATCAGCAGGAAGATAAACGTATTGACTCCGAAGCCAGCATATTCCCAGAAGCTCAGTAAAGACATACGATCCGAGGCAGATGAACTACGGGGCAATCCAAGATTGCCAAAGATCAGTCCCGCAATCACCACGGCAACTGCCCCGGATACACCCAGAAATTGCCCAATCTGAAATGTTCCTAATGCTAGGGCGACAGTTAACAACAGACTGCTTAATGGATCGTTGAGGCGGGTAAAAATCGGTAAGCTTAGATAACCCAGTATCGCTCCCACAAGCCCCCCACCCAAAGCAACAATCAACAGTTCTTTAATGCCATCTACAATCGTAAGGGAGCCTGTTGTATAAACAACCAAAATCAAATTGTAGGAAACTAGGGCAGCAGCATCATTGAACAGGGTCTCTCCCTCGACAATAGTAGATAACCGGGAAGGGACACGGATTTCCTTAAAAACGGCAATCATTGAGACTGTATCGGTATTTGCCAGAATGATTCCGATCAGTAAGGCAGGAATCCAGTTCAGCCCCAAACCATATTTCACGATGGCTGCAATAATTGCTGACGAGACGATTGACCCTGGCCCTGCTAACAGGGCGATCGGCTTGAAGGTACTGCGGAGGCGGCTGATGTCGGTATTGATTGCCGCTTCAAAAATCAGAATTGGCAGGAAAAGATTGAGGACGAGAGAGGGGTCTAAGCCAATCCGCCGCGAGAAAACCTCTGTAATGGGCAACCCTGCCAGCACCAACCCTGTGACGTAGGGGATTCGCAACCGCTGGGTCACAAGGGCAACCACCGTTGCGATCATGAGCAAAATAATTAAAATAATGACTATTTCAGGAATGCTGCCTGCTGCTTGACTGCTTTCAACAGGACTGCTGTCTAATGGATTTTGCTGCGCGACAATCCACTCCATTGCAGATCCTCCCATAAGTCGCTATCCCCCAGAGTCCAAAGGTTGACTACTGTTTGAGTCTACAGGAATTCCAGCTATGCTTGAAGGATTAATGCGGTCTAAGTCGCAATGAAATCATCAATCTGTTGCCTTCTCTGAAAAAAGAATATGAATGGCTAACGGAACCCCCTTCTCAATGTTTACAGCAGGTAGCTTTGGACTTGTCTAGTGCGTTTTTGAACTTTTTCGAGAAAAGAGCTAAATATCCAAACTTCAAGAAAAAAGGTCAAAAACAGTCTATTCGTTTCCCACAAGGAATAAAGCTAAATGGCGACTATCTTACATTGCCGAAGCTAGGCAATGTTTACTGTAAAGTCTCGATTGCGTTGAAATACAAGTCGGAAAGGGAAGGGAAAACCTACATAGAAGTAGACAGGTTTTTGCCTAGCTCTAAGACTTGTAGTAACTGTTTGTATCAGGTGGAAAATCTAAGTTTAGATGTGCGTAGCTGGCAATGTCCTAAATGTCACACGATATATGACAGAGACATCAACGCCGCTATCAACATTAGAGATGAAGGTTTACGACTTTTGGCGGGAGGGCATCTCGTAGGAGCTTCTGGACAGCGTGTCAGACCATCTAAGGGTACTGCCTTTAGAGGCAACGCTGAGTAAAGGAAGAATCTTCGCCGTTCTACGGCGGAGAGTTGTCAAGATTCACAAATTGCGCCATTTTATCCTACAAGTGACAGATCGAGCCCAACTCCAGTAGCGAGTGGGCTTTGTGGCTTGATCTCTGTAAACTTTCCATACTATCATTGCAATTGAACACCATACTTACGTATTACTACTGGACTTGCCGATGTTTCTAGAGAATGCTGACTCCCAGTGCAGTATTGCGGTTGTTACCTTACTCACAGGTCATACGCAACAGCGCGATCGGCATTATGCAGGTAACAAAGGTAAGGCCATTGACAAAGTTAATTAACCTCCTCGCTAGGACCAGTGGCACAGCATGAAAGAACCTCGCCTCAGAGATACAAAACGATTGCTACTGATTGATGATGACCCCAACCTAATCCTGCTAGTCAAGGATTATCTGGAATTTCGGGGATATGAGGTACTTACAGCAGAAAATGGGCGCGAAGCCCTGG
>DATNQL010000909.1:0-2321 GCA_036704025.1 Stenomitos sp. | reverse complement strand
ACGGCATAGACGGGGTTGAGGGCAATGCGATCGCGTACCAGCTCAATCGACTTGGGTTCTCCGTCCTTTCCTTGAATTTTCAGGGTAACCTTCGTCCCAGTTGCTCCGCGCATCCGGGAGGCGGCTTCATCTAGGGTGAGTTGTGAGGTTAGCATCCCATCAATTTCGAGAATGCGATCGCGGGGCTGAATTCCGGCTTGTTCTGCTGGAGAACCGGCGATCGGTGCCACTACAGCCAACTCTCCCGTCTCCGGATCAAGAGCAATCTGTAACCCCACACCCGATAGCTCTCCGGAGGTATTGACCTGCAAACTCCGATATTGATTCGGTGTCAAAAACCGGGTAAAGGGGTCGTCCAGACTTTCCAGCATGTTCTTGATGGCTGAATAGGTGACATCACGATTATCCAACCGCTTTTGTAGTACTTTTTCTCGTAGTTGCCACCAGTTCTGATGGTTAAATGAGTCATCGATATAGGATTGACTGACAATACGCCATGCTTGCGAGAAGAGCTTTTGCTCCTCTGTAAAGGCTAAGGCGGGTGGTGTCCACCAGGCAGAAAGGGTAATTTGAACCAGCAGTAAGAGTCCGACCCAAAAAGCTCGTTTGTGCATGACCAATAGTTTGACTTCAGGCTTTGATTCTTTAATTTCTTAGTGTGGCAGAGCCTTCAAGAATAAGGGGGCTTGAAATACACTTTTTCCTCAAGGCTGTTGATATTGGCACTCTAACAAACCCTTGCGTCGGTTCAATCGCGCCTACGTCCCCGTGAGAGATGAAACAAAGCCACAAAGAAAAACTTCCCCATTCCCCACTCCCCCTATTTCCCTCTCTTCCCTCCGGACGAAAGCTCCGGCCTCACTCCCCATTCCGGTTCCTCTCTTCCATACTAGGAGAGCAACTGCCAGACCCTAAAGCAGGGAGTCAGTGGTAGGATTAAGAAAGTACACATAACTTTGTGTACGAATAATAAGAGGGATTTCTCATCCCACAATATCCTTTTAGGAATTCTGGCTTCATGTTCTCTAAGCAAATAACCGACTCGAAAGCCTATCAGTGGTTTGAGGAGCGTCTAGAAATCCAAGCACTCGCCGAAGACGTTACCTCCAAGTATGTACCGCCCCACGTTAATATCTTTTACTGTCTTGGTGGGATTACCCTCACTTGCTTCATCATCCAGTTTGCCACTGGATTTGCAATGACCTTTTACTATAGGCCGACTGTCACAGAAGCGTTTGCCTCCGTGCAGTATTTGATGACTGAAGTCAACTTTGGTTGGTTGATCCGCTCCGTCCACCGCTGGTCTGCCAGCATGATGGTGCTGATGATGATTCTGCACGTCTTCCGTGTTTACCTCACGGGTGGCTTTAAAAAGCCTCGTGAACTCACCTGGGTGACGGGTGTGATTCTAGCGGTGATTACCGTTTCCTTCGGCGTTACGGGTTATTCGCTGCCTTGGGACCAAGTCGGTTACTGGGCTGTCAAAATTGTTTCTGGTGTTCCTGAAGCAATTCCCTTCGTTGGTCCTTTGCTCGTTGAACTACTTCGCGGTGGTGCCAGTGTTGGGCAAGGAACTCTCACTCGCTACTACAGCGCACACACCTTTGTGTTGCCTTGGCTGATTGCGGTGTTCATGTTGCTACACTTCATCATGATTCGCAAGCAGGGCATTTCCGGTCCGTTGTAAAGCGAACCATAGGCAGTTATTAACACTTCCCAGAAAGTTATCTGTTCTAGCCCACTTCAAAAACACAATAGAATCAAGCTAGAGGCTAGCCACTTTCTGACTGCCGATCTGAATTGATAAGGAGAAAAGTCTAACAATGGCAACCATTAAAAAGCCGGATCTTAACGATCCAAAACTGCGCGAGAAACTAGCCAAAGGGATGGGTCATAACTATTATGGCGAACCCGCTTGGCCTAATGACCTCCTCTACATCTTCCCCGTAGTCATTATGGGTAGCATAGCGCTGTGCATTGGTTTGGCGGTTCTTGACCCCGCTATGGTGGGTGAACCAGCGAACCCCTTTGCTACACCGTTAGAAATCTTGCCGGAATGGTATCTTTTTCCAGTTTTCCAAATCCTGCGTACCGTTCCTAACAAACTGCTGGGAATCTCGTTAATGGCTGGGATTCCTTTAGGTCTCATCCTAGTTCCATTTATCGAAAGCGTTAATAAGTTCCAAAATCCCTTCCGACGCCCAGTGGCAACAGCGGTGTTCTTGTTTGGCACCCTCGTCACCCTCTGGCTGGGTATTGGTGCGGCCATGCCAATCGATAAGTCTCTTACCCTCGGTCTATTTTAAGACTTGAATTACTTT
>DATNQL010000908.1:0-9544 GCA_036704025.1 Stenomitos sp. | reverse complement strand
ATATTGCATTGATATGATGCTCCTTATCGTATAAGGCTTCTTTAAGTGCTGGGATAGCTGTTTCATCACCAAGATTTGCCAATTCACAAGCAGCCATCCAACAATTCTTTGTATCTTGATCATCTAGGGCTTTTCTAAGGAGGTCTATTGACTTGATACCACTAATCTTAGTTATAGCCCTTATAGATTCACTTCTTATGAATGTTTCAGCATTATTCAGTGACTGACTTAAGAACAGAAGAGCAGCCGGGGATCTTGTTAATCCAAAAAGTTGGATCTTAAATTTTAGGGGAATTACCAAATTGTCGATTATATTTACTGTTTGAGTCTGTAAGTCATGCTTGACATCTCCTGCCAGCCTTGCACCCAGCATCACATCCACATCATCTATCGCCAGCTTCACGACCCGCAGTGCCTGGGCTTCTCTTGTCTCTAACGCCAGCATTAAGGCAATAGGTTCTGTCCACTTCAAATAGTTGAGGTAATCCCGTTTCAGTTGCTCATCACTTAAATTCGGTAAAAGTTGCAGCAAATACTCAGCCCCGTAATATTCCTGAAGTAGTTGATGGCGAAACTCAATTTGATCTAAGCTGCGATTTTGCAGCAGATGATACTTGAGCAAGTCATCTAAAATATCTCGAACTGGGAATTGCTCAGTTGGGAAAATTTTGCTTAATTCTCGTTCCGCTTCATCTCGATGAATCACCACTCGAAAATCAACAGGCGTTTCTCCCTGCATCATGACTGAGGCTAAAGCTTTCAAAGCCTTCTTCCACAATCTGCGATCGCTCAGGGGTCTCACATCTCCTTTTAATAGCGCGACTTCGTGTTTACGAACACTGCTAATTTCATACATGGCTGTAAACGCCTGAAATATGCCTGCCAGGTTAGAAGGCAATTGCTTATCAGGAGTCTGCTGGAATACCTCACACAACATCCACAGCAGCAAGGGTGTTTGCCCAAACTCTCGCAAGCGCTCATGTAATTGCCGCAGCATTGCCTCCGCTTGCTCTGGCACGTATGCTCGAATAAACGCCTGCATTTGCGCTTCCGTGAGCGGCTGCATTTCCAGCTTTTTCTCAATCCCCAGATCTCCCCCCAGGCTCAAATCCCGCGTGGTGAAAATCATCGGCACTTTGGGATGGTTGCGCCGAAAAGCAGAAAGCTGCGATCGCGCTTCCTCCGACGGTAATTCATTCACGCCATCGAACAGAATGAGTAATTGGGACAAAACCGTTTCCAGTTGTTTTGCCGTTAACGCAAGTCCATGCCGAGTCAACGAATTGAGGATTAATTGTGCGATCGAGCCTTGCCAATATCGCAGTTCCACCAAAACTGGAATCTTGCCCCCTAAATCCCCCAATTCTGGGGGACTTTGAACTGCAATTTGGCTCGGTTCCCCCTCTTGTTCCCCCCAAAGTTGGGGGGCTAGGGGGGCTGCCATCTCCAACATCAGCCGTGCCAACGCCGTAGACTTGCCCGAACCCGGTCGCCCAACTAACAAAACCTGCTGATCTGCATACTTGCGAAGTCCTTCCAGCACCGAAAACCGCTCGACTTTCTCTTCCTGTCGCTGTTCTTGCTCCTCCTTTTTCACCGTCTGCACCATCAACCCAAAGTCAAACATTGGGGCTGATTCCTGCGACTGCCGTTGCTTGCCTTGTGCATCCGTCAACGTGTAAAGCTGCCACCACTTTTCATAGGTGGTTGCGATCGCATTCAAATAAGGCTGAAAATCAATATCAGACTGCTTTGCAACTAAATCACTCCACCGGCGATCGCATTGATGAAACTGCTGCTGGAACTCTCGCAATTGGGGCAACTGCTCCAAAATCACACGGGTAGGAATAGCACCACCGCCCAAGTCAAAAGAGCGATCGCGGGTAAACTTCACTATCCCGCAAACCTTACCCGTTCGCTGATTCAGCAACGGTGCCCCACTCATCCCCGGTCGCACCTGCCCCAAAGCAAACTTAATCAGCGCTGGTTCATCCCCTGTTAACCCTTCACAGTTAAACGCCGCCGGACAACCATTGGGAAAGTCTTGATCGGGATAGCCAAATAGATAAAGCGGATCGCGGGATTGAATAGCTGCATCCAAATACACACAAGGTGGATGGGCATTGATTGGGAGCGCCACTCGCAACAAAGCTAAATCATGATCAGGCAGCGATCGCTCTACCACGGCTTGTGCCCAATTCTCCTGCTTCTGCCACCTTACCTGAACAAATTCACCCTTCGCCTCCTGCACCACATGAGCACAGGTGAGAATCCACTCAGGAGCCACAAAAAAGCCTGTACCCCAACCCATCCGACCGGGAAGGGTGAGCTTCACTGTACACTGTTGCAGCAAATTCTCTAGCTGACTCATGGATCAACTTTCTCTTGCCGTTCCCGTTCCCATTCCAACGTGATTTCGAGATTAGCTTTACCTGAACCTTTTACAATCACTGCCGTCAGTTGCCCGGATTCGATCGCCAGTTCCATGCCAAACTTCACTGTCGCCTTCTTGGGTTTCACCTTTTGAATCGGTGCAGCTATCATCTGCACCACACCCTCGATCGCATCTGCAACAGGCTGAAACTGCTTCGGGTCAAAGCTCACATCCTCTCGCCCACTCTTCGTCACCTCAACTTTGATGATCGCCCCATTCGGAAGCTGAACCGGAACAGTCTCACTGCGGGATTCGGCAAAGCTCATTTAATGTGTCTCCTCGATTAAGTTGCCATATCAACGCTCTTGGAATTCTCCTGAGCAACCGGAATGGCTTAAGCGTTGACTCTCTTTATTAGAGAGCATACCGATTACTTCTTTAGTTAAGATGCGGGACTCTCCTACCCATACCAACTTTAGCTAATGGCTCTAAAGATGCCAAAGCTGCTGCACCGCTTCACGCGCCTACACTACGAAATGCGATCGCATCCAACCCAAAAAACACCATCCCCTCTTCTTGAGAAGGGTGCGCCGGAACGCACCCTCCTGTGTTTTTAGCTTGTAATCACCTCAGTTTCATTGATTTCGATGGAGTCGAGAGCATCTGGGGTTTCGTAGAAGGCGTAATGCCACCCAACAATGTCGGGGTCGGATTTTCCCGCTGCACTCAACGGACTGATGTATTTGCGCCCAACAATTTCGCAGAATTTTTTATTGTAAACAATCACCTGTCCGTAGGGGTAACGGGGCGGTTGCCAGTGGGCGGGAATTTCTGCGACCGAAAGTGTAACATCAATGCGCGTCATAATAGTAAATTAGCTCCTCGCTAAGTGTTCGTTAGTTGGGAGTTAGAGGCGGTTAGTGTGTGCTCGCACCTAATCGCTTCGCTCTTAATTGAAGAGTATAATTTTATTAAATAAAAATCAAGTATTTCTTATCAAGATTATTTGAGATTTGTATTGAACTAAATTGGTTTAATTGGTCTTTACAAAATAACCAATAAGAAATCAATTATCCAGCCAAGAAGTCCTATGTTTTGATAATAAAAATATTTTCATCTTCATAAAAACAATAAAATTAGCCCTAATTAATCACCAGTTCAAAGATGAGCAAATATCCGCGTGTGACAGTTGTATCAGCCCTAATGTTTATAATTTCTTCACTTTTTGCCGTTATACTTTCTAGTTGAAGTTTTTTCGTAAAGTATGCGATCGCCTCAGTCCAGTCTAAGTCTGGAGGATTGGCCTGAGGCGACTTTCATTTTCTGGCAACGAGTGGAAAAACTCAGATCTTGCACCAGTCGCATTACCCACCAGGGGTTTAAACCCCTTACTAATCGCTAAAGTCGTCTTCAGACGACTGGATAAATCTTTCAGTCCATTTCAATGGACTTGAGCTATTAGCCAAGAAATTAATTTCTGGGCGGGTGATGAGACTTATTGAGAATGATGCAAGATGTCAGAAAAGCTACTGATTCGCCACCATGAGTTGAGAAGAAGCCGATCGCCCAAACTCTTCTGGGGCATACTGTAAGTGAACCTCCGCACCAGGCCAGAGGAACGTCCCTGGAGTAACGGAACGCACGAGGTAGTGCAGGTTATACACTCCCGCATCCAAATGATTGGCATAAGCCACGATGCGATCGCGATAAATCGTTTGATAATTAATCTGCCAGCTATCTTGTTGTGCCTGGAAGTAAGGCGTAGCCGTTTGGAAACTCGTATCCACTGCCTCAAACCCGGCGGGAAGTGGGTCTTTTATCACAACATGCTCCACTGGGCGATCGCTAATTATTTCCAATCCAATATCAAACACCTGTCCAGCCTTGACAGCCAACGGTTCATCAGCCGCATAAAGCCCGATCTTTCGCAGTACTTTGTCCTGATTAGCCGCACGAACTTCTCGTGTTACCCGTAGCCCGTTAAACCGTCCCGGTTGATTGCCCTTGAGGCGATAGCGATAGGCGACTAAATAGTGCAGTGTCCCTTGACCGGATTTCTTTAAATTTAAATCATGGCGTCCACGGGGTAACTGTGCCATTGGTACTTTGAGTTCAAGGCTAGGTTTCTGGTAACCCTCAAACCGGGCAGATTGCAAGTTCTTACCCGCAAGTTGAACCGTAGCGGCAAAGTTCGGCGGCGTGGGTTGAAGCTGGCTATACTCCACCAACGCGGTGAGGGCTTCGGCGTTATCATAGCTCGTTTGCCAGGTTCCTTGTCGGCGTAGTGCCAAGAGTCCTTGTAGTAATCGATTTAACACTTCCGGCTGGGCTTTTTGAGCCATAAACAAGCGCAAAGCTTGAGCTTGAGCCGTTGTTGCTGAACTAATCCAACTCCAACCTTTGGGTAAGTTGACTGTAGCCGTTCGTCCAGTTTCATAAACCGTTTCTTGCAACTGATTAAACAGTGCTTGTGACTCCTTCTGCCACTCTGGAAACTGGGAAAGATAACGAGCCAGTTTAATCTGAGCAACCGGATCGAATTGACTGTGCTGGGCATAGATGTCTGCCAAGAATTCATTGCGTTTTTCTCCCAGTTCTGCCAACGCCATCAGCGCTTCTAGCCGCACCTGATTCTTGCAGAGTTGCTCTCGGCAAAACTCGTATTGACCAGGGTTGGCGAGGATTTTCTTCAAATAGGTACTCGCACGAGATATCATGGCTGAGTCTACTGGAAGTTTGGCGTCTTTCGCTGTGGCAAGACTCTGCACAGCATAGGGAGTCACAAAGGGGTCAGAACTTTTTTGTCCGGGGAAAGCGGCAAATCCTCCATCGGGTTGTTGCAGTTTTTGCAACTGCTCAAGGGCTTGGGTAGCCTGTTGAGTCGGATTAAATTCGGCAAAAGTTTGAGTGTATTGTTGAGAGAGAGATTGTAGAGAAGCTGCGATCGCTAATTGACTCGCTGTCGGTTCCAAGAACGGTAACTGACTCTCCTCCAACACTTGCCGCGCTGGGGCGGTAATTTCTGGAATCAGGGTACTCGCGAGGGAAACGTCTAAACCGCCCGCATCCGGGACAACTTTTTTATCCACATTTACAGGAATTTTAATCTCATTACTCCCCCCTTTATAAGGCCGGAGCTTTAGTGAGGAGCGGGGGGGGATCGTTCCTGTTTCCACTACCTGTTCAGTTACCTCTAGTGGTTTCACCTCCAAAGGAACTGCAAACGCATCCGATGTTCCATTCAATTGGCTGACAAATTCTACTTTCCCCTCACCAGTACTACTGGCTACGATGGGGAAACGGTAAGCTTGAGTCCCTGACTCTACCTGAGTTTGGAGCCTTCCAGGTTTATTGTCGGCAATCTGAAGTGCACCACTGACAGCCCCATTAATGGCAAGAGTACCCTTTTGTCCGGTGTTGTTGGTGACGGATAAACCCGCTTCCATGCGATCGCCTGGACGGGCAAACTGCGGTAATACTGGATTAGAAACCAGGGGTTTCGTTGTCATAAACGTCGCCTCCCCATTCCCGAACCGCAGATTACCATCCGTTGCCACTGCCATCACCCGCCAAGTCGTCAAATCATCGGGCAACTTAAAGGTAACTTGAGCTTTTCCACTGGAATCGGTCAGAATCGAGCCATTATAGTAAGCTAAGGCTTTAAAATCAGTACGAACACGAGTCCCCGCTGCCCCAGCGGATAGCCCTCCGCCATATCCCCAACCCTTTTCCTGCGCTGAAGTTAGAGGTTGTACGACGACATCGGGACGGTTATCGGCAAAGCGAGTTGAGATGGGTTGTTCTGCATAAACTGTTTTTACCAAATCCGGAGGACGGTAGCCCGTTAGTTGCAGCACCGCCTCATTAACCGCCATGACGGTAAACTGTCCTTGGACGGGTTGATTTTGAGTATCCTTCAGTTCAAGTTGAACGGTTTGTTCAGTACCGGGTTGCAATGAACCTTGCACTGGAGTCACTTGGGCTTTTAAATACTTACCTTCCAAGTTCGTTTTGAACGGTGCAAAGCCAATTCCTACCAGATTATTCAAACTCCCCGGTTCAACTTGCTCCAAAGGTGCACCTTGGCGAACCAAAACGGCTTCCACGGCGGCATTCGGCAGCATTTCGGGAGTAACTTGGAACTGAATCTGTGGCGCACCGCCCTTAACTTTCGTGATGGTTTGATAGAGGGTATTGTGGCGAACAACGGCAAAATATAACTCACCTTCGGGATAAGGGGATTGAATTAAAGCCGTAGCCGTTTCGCCCGGTTGATAGGTTTCTTTATCCAGTTTGATTTCGATGCGATTATTAGTATAGCGATCGCCCCAGCTTACAGGATTCGCCCCTGTCGCCCAAATCTGCAAATCGGTTGCTGTCACGGCATCTTTAGTATTACCCAAGTTGGCACGGATGCGATAGGAACCAGACTCAGGAGGAGTTAGAGAAACCTCTTGGGGACGATTACCCGAACGAATTTTAGCCTCTCCTACTGTCTTATATTCCACCTGATTGTGAGGTGTTTGACTCCCTTCAATCACCTGCGTCACACTGCTGTATTTGATTTGTTGCAGTTCAACGCGGACATCTTGCCCTTCCAGTACTTTTCCTGTAGGGTCGGTAACAATAACCTGAATCGGAAAAGGTTTATTGGCTTCTGCCACAAAGTTACTTTGTAAACCAATTAATTTGTCGCTCGGTAGTGCCGTAAACTCTTTGGAATCAGACACTGATAAATTTGAAACATCACTCACTTGTACATCGACTTGGTAAGTCATGGGGTAGGGTAAATCTTTCGCTACCGTTACCGTTTGACCGCTTTGTCCTTGTTGGTCAAGTTCTTGATTGGTTTGCAGTACATCAGTCGGTACCGCAGGACTTTCTTCAGGCCAAAACCACTGACGACCAAAGGAGAATTTCTCCCAACCTTTGGGGATAAATGTGGTTTGCTTGCGGGTGATATAATACTTTTCTGTACCTCCTTCTACCGCCGAACCAAATAGGTAGTTACTTTGAGCTTTCGCTTCAACTTTTTGGTTAATGAGGACAAATTGTTTATCGAGGTTGAGAGCAACTTTAAAATTAGGGGGTTTGAATTCAGCTACACGGAATTCCCCAGAGATTTCCGGGGCAGGCACAGGGGCACTGCCCCTACGGGCGCGAATTGAATAGTAACCTAAAGGTTGATTGGGCTTAATGGGCAATTCGAGGGAAAATGTCCCAAATTCATTCGTTGTCTGAGTACCCAAATCCGTCTTTTTACCATCTGGGCTAACCAGCGTTACTTTATACGTGGTATTTTTATCCTGCTTGATAGCTCCATTTTGCAGGTAGTAAGCTGTTCCCGTAAACCAAGCGGTTTCCCCTGGTTGATAAAGTTGGCGATCGGAAAAGATTGTTCCCCTTGATTCGGGTTTTCCACTCTGCCAACCGCCATTAAGATCGTAGTCGTAAATTCCGCTATATTCATTCGTCCGAGTAAACGCCCAATCCTTCCCCTCACGGGCAATAACTAATAATTTAGGTGCGTCTGAAAAACTTTGACCTCCACCTTTGATACACTTCTGTAAATCCTTACTATTCAGCAGTAATGTTCCAGTTGGGTCTGTTTTACCCGTTGCACAAGCTACAGATGGGGATGGAGATTTTGCCTCTAATTGGGATTCATAAATTTCAACCGCCGCTGCTGCTACAGCAGAACCATCCGAAAGATGATTGACTCGAACCAATCCCGATTCTGGAAACCACTGAGCAAATACTCCCAAATTGGTTAACTCTACCAGTCCGTAATAGGTTGGTTCCCGCCACTTCAGTTGACCATTATCCTGATAACGATTCGTTCGTGCTTGTATGCCATAGGCTAACATTCCTATATCACCGCCTAGTTTTTCCCGTAAAGGAACGGTTATTTCAGTGGACTGATTTTTTCTCCCCGATATTTTGAAATTTGACCATTTATCGGGTGGAGGAAGTAAATCATTACTATTGCCTTTGGGATAAGCGGAATCCGTATAAATTAAATCCGTTGGTGTAAGGGGGCGATAAGCGGCTTTATATTGCGATTCAGGCAGATTAACCGTAGAAATATTTAACTGTAAGTTTTGATTGGATGGAAAAATATTGAGATTGGAGGGTGCCCAAATATCAGCCGCTCTATCCCCGGTTTCGTACTTTACCGTTACGGGTTTTCCCAAGGTTTGTCCAAATTTATCTTTGATATTGCTACCCAGAGTCAGAGTATAGGTTGTCGTGGGTTCTAATGCCCAAGGGTTGAGACTGACGATGTTGTCACCGTCATAGGCTCTAACGAGGGGAGGTGCTTCTTTTTTGGGGGTCGGTTTGAGCGTAATGTTTTTAACGGCTGATTCTGCCACAACACCATTATTAAATTTCAGTTGAGCAATCCCTTTAACAAAGCGTTCCTCGCCGACGAAGTTGATTCCTTGAAACGCGAGGGGGGCGTAGGTGGTAACTTGGCTAACAATAGGGGTTTCTGTCGGGAGATTGCCACGAGCAGGGCGCAAACCAGGGGAAAATTCTAGGCGATAATTCGTTGCTTTTTCTAGCGATCGCTGCGGTGTTAAGGTATAAACCCAGTTACGCTGTGAGGGGTCAAATTTCTCTTGGGGTTGGTTTGGGTTAGCTTGTTCCTGAGTTTGGTCGGAGGTGGAGGGAGTTTTCTCTTCTTCCAGAGCCACTTTCAGGGCAACGTTCTCCTTCTGTTTCTGCCCTTGTGGGATGAGCGTTACATGCTCTTTCAGGGAGTTCAAATCCAGTTCCACATTCGAGGTAACTTTCAGGGTTGGCTTTACATCGAAGGGTTCCGCTTGAGAGTCGGGAGTTGCTGTTTTCCCTGGCAAATTTGTCAGTTGAATCGCTTGAGTATTAAACGTCCAAGCCACATCTTTTTCCAAGCGATGCTTGTTGAGGTCGGCTAATCCCGCTTTCAGGGTAACTTTCACACGAGTCGCTTTCGGCAACGCTTCGTCAGCTTGGAATCCCACCATCCGGGGGGTTAAAAAGCGAAATTGTCCCTTGAGAGGGGGCAAAATCTCAAATTTATTCAGGAGATTCTGCTGTTGAGGACTGTCAAGGCTCTCAACGGGAATCAGGGCGTCTTTAAACCGGATACGGATTTGAGCCAACGGCTCAGCCGCACCTGTTGGACTA
>DATNQL010000907.1:0-7554 GCA_036704025.1 Stenomitos sp. | reverse complement strand
GTTCCGTGGGGAAAATCTGTGGACTCGCTTTCCATGTTTTGACCTTTTTGCCTGGGGCAAAGCCTTGAGGACGAGCTCGTTCACTCGCCCCCGGTACCGACACCGGAGTCAACGCATCCTCTTGTTCGGGCATCACAATCTTGGGCATGAAGTACTCCCGCAACTTGAGTCGCGCCATGTAGTCGGAGTTACCTCCCAAAATGATGTCTGTCCCTCGTCCCGCCATGTTCGTGGCGATCGTCACAGCACCTTTGCGACCAGCCTGAGCGATAATCTCTGACTCCCGTTCCACATTCTCCGGGCGGGCGTTGAGCAATTCATGAGGGATGGAGCGTTGTTTCAACAAACCTGAAAGCAGCTCTGATTTTTCGACACTCGTGGTTCCCACTAAGACTGGGCGTCCCTCTTCATGCATCTGGGCACATTCTTCAGCGATCGCCTGCCATTTGGCTGGCTCGGTTTTGTAAACCACATCGGACAAGTCGTGCCGTCCCGAAGGTCTGTTGGTGGGAATAATCGTAACTTGTAAGTTGTAGATTTTTTCAAATTCCGCCTCTTCCGTCTTTGCCGTACCCGTCATTCCCGCAAGCTTGGGATACAGCAAGAAGAAGTTTTGATACGTAATGGTAGCGAGGGTTTGAGTTTCATTTTGAATGTCTACATTCTCTTTCGCCTCAATCGCCTGGTGCAAACCATCACTCCAACGGCGTCCTGCCAGCACCCGCCCAGTAAACTCGTCCACAATCACCACTTCCCCGTTGCGGACAATGTAGTTCACATCCGTGAGAAACAATTCTTTGGCTTTAATGGCGTTGAAGATGTAGTGCGCCCACGGATCTTCTGGGTTATATAAATCTTCAACTTCTAAGAGCTTCTCCGCTTCGGCGAACCCTTCATCCGTTAACAGAACGTTACGCGCTTTCTCATCCACTTCGTAATGTTCTTCTTTTTTGAGCGCTCGCGCAATCTGTGCCGCTTTCATGTACTTTTCCGTCGGTCGTTCCACCTGCCCGGAAATAATCAGTGGTGTCCGTGCCTCATCAATCAGGACGGAGTCTACCTCATCGATAATGCAGTAGTTGAAGGGGCGTTGTACCACATCTGACATGACGGTTGCCATGTTGTCACGCAGGTAATCGAAACCCAACTCACTGTTTGTGGCATACGTAATATCACAGGCGTAATTGCGTTGACGCTCGGCAGGTCCCATGCCGGATTGAATTAGCCCGACACTCAAGCCTAAGTAGCGGTGTACCTGCCCCATCCACTCCGCATCTCGACGGGCTAGGTAGTCGTTGACTGTAACAACGTGGACACCCTTACCACTCAGAGCATTCAGGTAAGCGGGTAGAGTAGAAACCAGGGTTTTCCCTTCACCCGTTTTCATCTCAGCGATTTGTCCTTTATGTAGGACAATACCCCCTAAAAGCTGCACATCAAAGTGGCGCATTCCTAAGACTCGACGCCCTGCCTCCCGTACCACAGCAAAGGCTTCTGGTAACAGCTCATCCAACACCTCGGCTCGTTCGCGATCGCTCGTGGCTTTGGCTAGCTTCTGTTGGAATTCTGCTGTTTTGCCTTTGAGTTGATCGTCCGATAGTGCCTGGATCTCGTCTTCCAGAACGTTAACATCAACAACGTAAGGCTGGTATTTTTTTAATTTGCGGGCGTTGGGGTCGCCGAGTACGGTTTTTAACATATCAGGAGATGTTTATTCACTAAGTTCCAGGGTAGAGGTTAGAGCGGCAAGACTCTAGGCAAAACGGCGGAGTTAATTATTAGATTGAAATCTTTTTACAGTCTTTAGTTCCTAATGGCTGACCACCGACTGTCACCCCTGGGGGGTACATTGTTATCCTATCACTTCCCCTAAGATTGAGGCGGTACGGGGATTTCGGCAAAAACTGGGGGGTTGTCGGGGTAATCTCTATCCTATGGGGGTGGCACTCTTGTTTGTGATACCAAGTTGTAGTCAAAGATAGCAGACTTTGTCCCCATTTTTTTGGGAGCAATGGGATAAGAATCATGTTCACCTTGGTGTACTGAACCTTACAACTACACCAAAAATCAATAAAGACTCCCTGAGTCATCTACCGAGAGGGAGTCTGCATTCATTCGATAAGACCAAATTACGACAATCAACAGCTCGTTGTGGAGAGGGGAGGTTGTCACCCCTCACCTTTCCCCTAACGAGTCACTTGGTGCCATACAAGCGATCGCCTGCATCCCCAAGACCGGGCACAATATAGCCCTGCTCATCTAATTTGTCATCAACTGCCGCTGTATAAATCGGCACATCCGGATGATGCTCGTGGAAGTGCTTCATGCCCTCCGGTGCCGCCAATAAGCACAGAAACTTAATTGACATCGGCCCCAATTCCTTGATTCGGTCAACAGCAGCGATCGCTGAATTGCCAGTCGCGAGCATCGGGTCAACCACCAAGATATCTCGATGCTCGACATCATGGGGGAGTTTTAAATAATACTCAATAGCAACATAGGTACTAGGGTCACGATACAACCCAATATGACCCACGCGAGCGGAGGGCATCAGTTCCAAAATCCCGTCTAATAGCCCCTGTCCTGCCCGCATGATGGAGACAACCACCATTTTCTTTTCGGACGCCAGCATGGGAGCATTCATCGGAGCAATGGGCGTTTTGATCGGTTCATATTTGAGAGGTAAGTCTCGTGTTACCTCATAGGCTAATAACATCCCAACCTCTTTCATCAGTTGGCGAAATTTAGCGGTACTCGTGTCAAATTGACGCATTAATGTCAATTTATGCTGTACAAAAGGGTGGTCAATTACCGTGACTTGAGCGGTCATGTATTAGGGGTTAAATGTTAGTGGTTAGTTGTTTGATCACAACGTACAAGGGAGAATTTTTAAAACACTGTGCCATCGCTCTCAATTTGAATGGGAGGAACGCCGCCTTGCCTCAACTGGGCCGCTATTCGCCGTCCCGCCGTCCAGGTGCCTCCTTGTAAAACTTTCACGAGGGGCAATTGGGTAGCACTTAAATTCAGTTGTTGCCGGATAGTGCCGGCAATTCTATCTAATAGAATCACGGTCAGTGCTCGCCACTCAACAATGATCTCAGATTCTGGTACGTGAAGCTTTTGAACAACAGAATCCTGTTTAGCTTCTAGTAACCCTAAATCTAAGCACAAACCTCCATTTCGATATTCAGGTAAACCGGTCATTTCCTCTAACCCAGTAATCTCTATACCGAGCTCCTGTAGGGGTTCTAACAAGGAGTAGGTTAACCATTGGGAGAGTTTGTGAAAGGGCACATATTGATCAGTGGGATTGTCTCCTTTGAGAGCAGGATGAATCCAAACATCGCCTAAATTAACGCCTGCAATAGTCAGTCGTCCAGGCCAAATCTTCCCCAATCCCTCTAATACCGCACTGAATACGGTACTGGCAGGTAAAGAGGTTGAAGATGGCAGGTTGGTTTGGGTTGAGCGTTCAACATTCAATCCTTGGAGCAAGTAATTGACCAGATTTCCAGGACGTGGATTTTCTGTGCCAAACAACTGAGGTAAACTGTGTAGCGACTGACCGAGTCGCTGGAGCAGCTCAACTCGACCTTCTAAACCCAGCAGCGGATTGGTCGAACTTACCTGAAATCCCTGAGCGAGTTGAGCCGCCGTAAAGTTTTGTAGTCCTTGAGCATCCGCTTGCAGGAGAAATTGGGGGTTACTGGAAAATGCGCCTTGGCAGAACAGGCGGAAACTGGCTACGGCTAAGCCTTCAGAACGACGAAACACCTGTCCTGTTTCTTGTTCGTTGTATTGCCACTCGGAACCCGCCCCAGCATCGAGTAAGACGCTGATTATAGCGAGGTCAAATTTTGTTTGTGCCTTTTCCAGGGAGGTGAGTCCGGTCAAATGCTGTTCTAATTCCACCAGACGTGGGACGTTGCCCACCTCAAAATGTCGCCAACGACTATGAAAGGGAATATTTAAATCAGGGTATTCATCACGCATGACCTCAAGGACATAATGGGCTACCCGGTCGAGCTGGGTTAAATTACAGCGAAAGTAGTGTAATTGGTCAGCACAGGCCAAATGAAAGAGGCGATCGCAGCGTTCTCGAATGGCAGCAGGCGTCTTCAAGTAAGCGATCGCCAAAAGCTGCTCGTTAGAGCAGTCTGCTAGCTGTTGATCATGAATCAAAACCGTTTCCTTTGGGTAGGGGGTATTGCCACCCCATCAGCAATAAAAGTAATGTATCAAGGCTGAAGTTAGCCGTTGCAGGGATTGCCAAAGAACGAGGTTACCCAATCTTGTGGAGTACGCATATCGTCGGCAACTCGTCAAGGTCGGACAGGATGCTGACTCCACAAGGGGTAGTGGAATAATTTTGATGGGGAAGCTCCTAACTGACTAAATTGCGTCCTTTAATTTGAGTCAGAGTGACCGCATCGGGTACAAGTCCTTCGGTGTAATAGCCCGCCGCTTGCTTGGCAGCAATTTCCACCTGTGCATCAGCCGGAATCAACTCTTCTGGAATGGCAATACGATGGATAATCTTAATGCCAGAATTGACGATCGCATTGTATTTCATATCGCTCATGGAAACAAAGCGGTCAATTTGGGTAATGCCCAGCCAATGCAGGACATCGGGCATCAGTTCTTGGAACCGCATATCTTGAACGCCTGCTACACACTCCGTGCGATTGAAATAGGCATCGGCGCGATCGCCTCCTTCCTGACGCTTACGGGCATTGTAGACTAAGAATTTCGTGACCTCGCCCAAGGCTCGACCTTCCTTACGGAAGTATACTAAGATACCAGCACCCCCCTCTTGTGCCGTCTGAACACAGACCTCTAGACCATGCACTAGATAAGGACGACAGGTGCAAATATCAGAACCAAACACATCGGAGCCGTTGCATTCGTCATGGACTCGCACAGCTAGTTTGCGGTTGGGGTCGGTAATCGCCGCTACATCGCCCAGCAGATAAACCGTGATACCGCCAATTGGGGGTAAGAAGACTTGTAAATCGGGGCGGGTGACTAATTCGGGATACATCCCACCGGTTTGTTGAAACAGGGCACGACGTAAGTCACTTTCCCCAACCTTGAGGCGCTTAGCCAGTCCCGGCAGATACCAGACAGGGTCAATGGCGATCTTCGTTACCACTAAACTGCCACCACTTTTGACAATTCGACCATCGATGAGCAAACGTCCTTTGGCGATCGCATCCTGTAACTCTGGCATATTAATATGAGCCTGAGTGATCGCGATCGTCGGTCGGATGTCATATCCCTGCTGGTACAACTCGGCGTAAGCCTCACCCACCATCGCGCCAAAGGGATCGAGGGCGACAATTTTACTAGCATCCGCCCAACTCGGATGAGGTCCGATGGCAACAACGGGAGAGGTATTCGTCAGATCAGCGCGGTGGCTGGCTTGGAGAGCGCCACTGGCGACGGCTAAAGCTCGATAAACCGAATAAGAACCGGAGTGAGTCCCGATCACATTCCGGTGAGCTGGGTTGGTCAATGTCCCAATAATAGGGCCTCGTTTGCTGGGGTCACTCTCTCCCCAATGAACGCTTAACGGCTTTGACGCTAAACGACCTGGATGAGAGGTTAGAACAATATGTTTTTGTTTGGATACTGTTTTCGAGTTTTGCATGATGACACCCCGTAGAATCCACGAATACTTGCCAAAGTTGGGTGATCGCCAATTTGGTAAGTTGAAATAAGCTCTAATCATAGCAATCCAATTTTGGGTATTGAAGTACCTGACCAAGCAAAGTTCTCGCTCTGGGTCTAATTGGGGCAATTGCCGATGAAGTCGTGGCTCAACATCCTGATTTGTCTTTCTCTAGCGAATTCGGAATTTAGAGACGCTACTATTCACCAATCACTGTCGTTGAGACAAGATAATAGAGAACAAGGCTTAGCTGATCCTGTCGTTCTGATTTAGATATACTATTTGCTCACTGGGGAAATGCATCTCATACACGAAGACTCCCAACGCCGAGATGGGGAGTGATTTAAATCAATATAACTTGGGATGAAGCATCCGATTGCCTAATCCCTTTAGGATTCATCCCAGAATTTGAGCTGAAGCGTCCATGGTTTCTAAGCCATGCCGCTTTCGAGTTATCAGTTGTGCCCAAGATTAACTCGTGAGGAAACCAAAACTCCTCGTAAAATACAGCTAAATCTATGAAACACTCAAAACTCATCTGTAGCTGCCAGTGACCTGCACCCAATTCCAAAATTTTAAGAAACTTTAAGACCTAATCCTCTCCATCAGGCTGCACCATGATCACAAATACATCTGAGTCCTTACGTCATAGCGAAGTTATCAAGAGCGGATTACTCATTGCTCAGGGATTAAAAGAAAAATCCCAGAATTACAAAAAATTACTAACAGAGGTGTTGAAGTGGACGGGGGGACAGCCCTTACTGACTCAAAAGCTATGTCAACTGATTGTCGAAGCTGAGGATTCACCGCCGGTGGGTGAGGAAGCGGAATGGTTTGACCGATTAGTACACCAACAGCTCATTGAAAAATGGGAGAACCTGCCGGAACTTGATCATTTGCGAACCATCCGCGATCGCCTCTTGAGACGGAATCAGCGCAGCGTTAAACTTTTGCAGCTCTATCAACGCATTTTGCGACAAGAGGTGGTAACCGCCAATGACACTCCCGAACAACATGAACTGCGACTATTGGGTTTAGTCGTCAAGCAACAAGGCAAGTTAAAGCCTCACAACCGGGTTTACGAAGCCATATTTAGCGAGGCTTGGATTGAAAAGGCTCTAAAAAGCCAAAAATCGGAAGTTGAACCCACGGACACAGAATTTTTAAGAACTCTGGCTGAATTAGAAAGAAAACTGCTAGTTTCTCAGGTCGAAATTTTGTCTCAAGCTGACAATGAAGCCGAGGATGAAGGTTCGGCTCAGGCTCTCTATCAAGTATTACGAGAAGTCACGGCAAAAGTAGGAAGTTTATTAGGGGCAGACCGAGCCACAATCTATTTACTCAATGACGATAAAACCGAATTGTGGTCGCTCGTGGCGGAAAATGAAGAAGGGGAATTTCTCGATATTCAGGTGCGAGTTGGGGAAGGAATTGCGGGTCAAGTGGCTCAAACGAGGAAAGTTATTCATATTGCTAACAATGTCTATGAAGACCCACGCGCCGCTTTAGTCAAAGAATATGACAAGAAATACCATTACAGAACTGACAATATTTTAGCCCTGCCGATTTTGGATGAACACAAAGAAGTCGTTGCGGTTATTCAACTTCTCAATAAGTTGCAGCCGGAGAAGTCGGAGGATAGCAGTGAGCAGCCCACTAAACCACAGGGCTTTACCAAATTAGACCTAGAACGATTGGCGAAATGTGTGGTTCCGATTCGCCGGATTTTAGAAAGTTGCCAATCTTGTTATAGAGTCACCAAGAAGCTAAGAGCAACGGCAGCTCTGATTGAAGCCACCCGCTCTCTTGACCAAATTAATTTGGATACCAAAGCCATCCTGCAACGGGTGATGAATACCGCTAAAAAACTGCTGAATGCC
>DATNQL010000906.1:0-13673 GCA_036704025.1 Stenomitos sp. | reverse complement strand
ATAATAGTCTCAAATCCTGTATTAAAACGCTTGAGGAGCGGAATTTCCGCTTGAGCCGCACTTTCTAGGGCGAGCCGAAATTCTTCCGGGGTAGGCTGTTCTAGCTCTAATGCCGCCAGAAAAATCCGCGCGATCGGCAGGTCACTATTTTTTTCTAGCATGTTGTAGGCGGCTTGAGGGTTTTCTAAGTAAAGCCTGAGAGCGGCTTGTATTAAGGGCTTCTGACGCTTGGTGACTCTTTGCCAAAAGATGAGGCGTTCCAAAATCAGAGTGATCGCCAGGATAGAGAACACCAACAGGGGCCACATCACCACCCCACCCGCCGCAAAGAAACCACTTATTGACATTATGTGTTTTCAGGTTATGGAGTATTGGGAACGCGCTCAATCTGGGCGTAACCACTGAAAATCAGCTTTTTGCCCTGAGTTTCCAGGCGATTAATTCGCAGCGTGACGCCATCTAGGTTGAACCGATCCAGATCCACCATATTATTCAAGATCTCATCCAGTGCGGTTGCTAACTTTTGTGATGTTTCCCGCAAAGACTCTGGTATCGCCTCTGGCTCAAACTGAGAGTTTTGAAACAGGACGCGCCGCCGCCGCTCAACCGCCAGAGTAGATTTCATACTAATCGGAACTAAACCCTGCACCGGAAGATTGGCTTTGGCAAACAAACGGAGTTGGTTGTTGGGTTGCAAGGTAACTTGCACCTCCGTAAAGGAAATTGGCTCACCCCCCGACAACTCACTCAAGGCTGGGCTGGTAATATTCTCTAACCGCTTTCTGACCAGTTCTGCCTTGAAAGAATTATTGATATCCTCTTCCGTGAGGACAACCTGTGCGATCGCCTGGGTGGGCTGCTTGATGTTCATCTGACCCTTGAGAACCGAGCTAAAGTCAAGGGAGATGGCATCCGTTTCAAAGGACAATTCCTCCGTCCGGAACTGCTGACGAATCACCAAACCACGTCCATTCATCTTGAGGCTGTCGATGCTACCCTGCAACAATTTGCTTGAAGGATAGCAACGCACCGAAACCTCCACTGACTCGCTCTGAGTGAATAGGTGGCGAATCGTTTTGCTGGCGACGGTATTGAGCATTTGCTCTCCCCAGTCCGTGCCAGTAGGAGTTTTTGAACCGGTAAAGCCACCAAACATACCGCTCTTGCATCCACGAGAGTTCTCTATATCTTTGTAACAAACTGTGAAGAACTCAGCAATCCAGCTCCTCACGCATCGAGGCATTGGGCTAGGTTGGAGAGAGTAACCGACAAACGCGATCAACCCTTGTAATACAAGCTCTTAACCCTTTCTTCAGTTTTAATACCCAAGTCCTAAAGCTGGAACATAGAATTTCTTAATCATTTCATCAGTTTTTGTAAAGGGAAACATCTATTCAGTTGAATCTTTCCAGGTGCATAAAGCGTCAACCCTACATAGGGTCAGGAGTAGAGGGGCACCTTCCCAGAACTTATACCCAAGATTATCAGCAAACCTTTACCCAAGGATTAGACGACATTACAAAACGAGCGTCTACTGCGCCAACAACTACCGCTACGGGGAGTTTTCTACCTCCTCGTCTCCGTCTCGCTCACCTCCTCACTCCTCACGCCAACTCCGGTCTCCCTCTCACCATTTCTTAGACTTCTTGCATAAATTCTGGAAAGCCCCCTAAATCCCCCAATTCTGGGGGACTTTGAATTATTATTCCCCCCAAAATTGGGGGGCTAGGGGGGCGAAAATCCAATGAGAGCAAGAGGTCTCTTCTAGAACCGTGTTCACCAGAGACAAGAGTTAGCTTTTTTGAAACATTCCATGCCAAAACGTATCTCCCTGCTCATCGTTGCAAGGAAACTGGAACACTACCTCAGCACGAGAAAATTCTTGCTAGCGTGCTTATCAACAGTGGGTACCCTTTTGATTCCTTCCTTTGGGGGACAGACTTCTAGTTGGCTTGCATCGCTAACATCTGTCTCGGCCCAATCCATCACCTCTGATAACAGTACCAACACCATTGTCACCCCTCAGAGCAACCCCAACGCTTCGGGCAATTCAGCCGTTTATGACATTACTGGTGGTCAGCTAAGTCAGGATGGTCAGAATCTATTCCACAGCTTCAGTCAGTTTGGTCTTGGGGCAGGTGAGACCGCTAATTTTATTGCCAATCCCTCCGTTTTGAATATCCTCGGTCGGGTTACGGGAGGGAACCCTTCGATCATTAACGGTCTGATTCAGGTCACGAGTAGTGGCAACCCTAACTTATTTTTGATGAATCCAGCGGGGATCGTTTTTGGGGACAAAGCTCAGTTGAATGTTCCGGGTGACTTTACCGCCACAACAGCCACAAGAATTGGGTTTGGCAACAACAACGGGTTCAACGCAGTTGGCACCAATGATTATTCCGCCTTAATTGGAACACCTAGTACGTTTGCCTTTGGCACCTCCGCAACACCGGGAGCGATCGCGAATTCGGGTCAACTAGCTGTCACCGACGGAAAAAACCTCACCTTACTGGGCGGTACAGTAGTCAGTACAGGTGAGCTGAAGGCACCCGGAGGGAACCTGACAATCGCCGCTGTGCCGGGACAAAACCTAGTCCGCATTTCCCAATCCGGTCACTTGCTCAACTTAGAGATTCAACCCTGTGGAAATTCCACAAATTGTACCCTTCCTGCTACCTCCAACTCCCCACTCCCCACGCCTCTCTCCCTACCCCAGTTACTCACTGGCAATGCGAATTCTCCAACAACGGGATTGACGGTTGATAATGCGGGTCAGGTGGTACTCACAAATTCAGGTCTACTGGTACCCCAGTCTCCAGGTACTCTGGTACTCTCCGGTACCGCTGACACTTCCACAACGAAGCCGTCCGAAATCGGCGGTTCTGTGCAGTTACGAGGCAATCTAGTTGGTTTAGTCGAAAAGGCGCAGGTAGACGCCTCTGGGACAGCGGGGGGCGGTAGGGTGTTGATCGGTGGGGATGTCTGGGGTTCAGGTACCGATTCCCAAGTCTTACAAACGTTTGTTGGGCCAGACGTCAGAATTAACGCCAATGCTGGCGCAACAGGGAATGGGGGACAAGTTCGGGTTTGGGCGGGTGATACAACCCGCTTTTTGGGTGAAGTGAATGCTCGTGGTGGGGCGAGTAGCGGAAATGGTGGCTTTGTGGAAGTGTCTGGTACCAAGAATCTGAGCGTTACTGGCACAGTAGACACCTTAGCCGCTAATCGGGAAAGAGGCACGTTGTTTCTCAACTCCTCAAACTTAACCCTGACTGATGCAGAAGCCGTCACCAAGGCTCAAAACCGTATCTTGGCGAATAACCCGCAAATCTTGCTATCTGATAATAAGACTGGCTTAAATACCATATCTTGGGGGCAAATTGCCGATTTAGCGCCAAATAATAATATTGTTTTACAAGCTAGTGGGTCGATCGCGATCGCGGATATCTTCGGCAATACACCCGGTGTCACTCAGAACAATGGAGTGAACTTAGGTGCGAAAGCGGGAAGCCTCACTTTTCGCTCTACGGGCCGTTCAATTACCTTCCAAGACTTCAACGATACTATCCAAACCTCTGGCAGTTCCCTGACCCTAGAAGCTGCCACTAAGCTTATAGGAGGGAATTTCCTCACTAATGGGGGCGCAGTTACCTTAAAGTCTCAAAATGAGCTTATAGGGGGGAATTTCCTCACCAATGGAGGTGCAGTTACCTTAAAGTCTCAAAACGACAGCATTACTACCGGACAGATTAACACCAGCTCTGCTTCCGGAAATGGGGGCCGAGTGACCTTAAATGCTCAAAAGGACATCACGGTTAACTCGATTGATACTCGAAGCCTCAGTAACGGTACAGGCGGTAATGTGGAGATTACAACCTCAAGTTTGTTTCGCGCTTGGGGTACCAATAGCAGCAATGCCAGTATTTCTACGGCTGGTGGAACTCAGGGAGGCTCGATCAGCATTCGGCATGGAGGCGGTTCTTCGGGTATTCCTTTTATAGTGGGGTCGAATTACAACGGGTTGAATGGTACGGCTGGAACGATTTCTACGGGCACAAACAACCAGATTTCCTCCGGAATATTTTTAGGTTCTTACAGTCAGGGTAATTCCCCAAGTGGGATTCAAGTCATTACTTCCGGCAATAATACAAATACACCCCAGCCACAGGTAATCACTCCACCCCAACAGAACCATTTTACGCAGGTACCTCTTTCGGGTTCATCCAGTCTGCCCCCAGTCGCTATCGATACGGGAGTGGCTGAAGTGGACAAGTCATTGACGCAACGAGTTGAGCGATATTTTGATCGCTCGTTTAATCCAGCGAGTCTCAACTTAACCCAAGTGCGTGATACCCTCGATCGCATCGATCAGGTAACGGGTAAAAAACCCGCCCTCATCTATACGGTTTTTGTGCCTGCCACGCTGGAATCCCCATCATCGGGGGAAAGTCAAACCGCACAACCCACAGATCAGTTAGAACTGATCCTCGTCACCGCACAGGGGAAAACTATTCGCAAACGGGTAGAGGGAGCTACGCGCGATCGCGTCCTCAATATGGCTCAAGAGTTCCGCAATCATATAACCAACGTCAAATCTGATGACTATCTCAGTTCGTCTCGGCAGTTGTATCAGTGGCTGGTAGAACCGTTGGAGGCGGAGCTACAGACCCAAAAAATTAACAACATCGTATTTCTGATGGACAGCGGTTTACGCGCTGTACCGATTGCCGCTCTCCATGATGGACGGGGGTTTTTGGTGGAGCGATATAGCGTGGGACTGATGCCCAGTTTCAACCTCACGGATACTCGTTATCAAAATCTCAAAAATGTCCAAGTCTTGGCAATGGGAGCTGAAAAGTTTCCCAACCAAACGCCTCTACCCGCCGTCCCCTTGGAGCTTTCTGTAATTACAGAAAAGCTGTGGAAAGGAAAGGCATTCCTCAACAACGCCTTCACGCTAGAAAATTTGAAAGCCCAACGCCAGCAGGCATCGTTCGGTATTATCCACCTCGCCACTCATGCCGACTTCCAGCCGGGATCGCCCGATAATTCATACATTCAACTCGCGAATGGGAAGCTCCTGCTGAATCAGATTCCCCGACTCAATTGGAGTAATCCCCCGGTTGAATTGTTGGTGCTGAGTGCTTGTCGGACAGCGGTAGGCAATGAACAAGCTGAGTTAGGCTTTGCGGGTTTGGCAGTACAGGCGGGTGTTAAGTCCGCTGTAGCAAGTTTGTGGATTGTCAGTGATGAAGCGACTTTGGGACTGATGACTGAGTTTTATAGACAACTTGGAATCACCCCCATTAAGGCAGAGGCATTACGACAAGCCCAGTTAGCGATGCTCAAGGGAGAGGTGCGTGTGGAATCGGGTCAGTTAGTCAGTCCTCAAGGAGCCGTAACCCTACCCCCTGTGTTAGCTCGGTTGGGGGACAAAAAACTCACTCATCCTTACTACTGGGCGGCTTTTACGATGATTGGCAATCCTTGGTAGTCAGCTAAGCTGCGGCGCATCTAAATTGGATATAAAAATTTTTGAAAGGGGTGTGGGGTGTAGGGTGTGGGGTGTGAAGGTATACAAATTAAATGCGTAACAGCTTATTGTGCCTTGAACTGGCATGACTCAGAGGGGCAAGAAGCCCATCCCACAAGAAGATTCTCTAATGATGGAATGGGCATCTTAAAAGGAATTTCCCCGCTGCCTTTACGTTTAAACATCAAGGCTTCAGAAAGCGGGGAAAGTGTCCAGAGAATGGGGAATTTATTGACAATATCAGTAAGACGTGTAATACTGCGAGTTTTTTAGAAAAAAAGTATTTTTTTGACTTACAAGTGTTGTCAAAACCAGGAAAAAAAGAATTTTTTGAGATAGGTTTTTTACTTTGCTCAGAGTATTACGCTGGCAGCGATTCAATTCAGATCCCCGACTTCTTTGAAAAAGTCGGGGATTTCATCTCGTCTCAAAGCGCGTTCGCACTCGATGCCTCAACTGAGTTGCTCGCCAATACCCAATCTCGTAAAATCGCATTCACCTGTTCTGGCACCTCGTCATGGGGACAGTGCCCAGCTTGAAGATAATGTTCTGTGAGTTGAGGATAGTATTGACGGAACAAAGCGCCTCGCTGTTTGGCATTCATCCAAGGGTCAGCTTCTCCCCATAACAGAAGTAATGGACAGGTGAGCTGGTTTAACAGAACATCAATTTTTTCACCTTGGGGAGACTTGAATACCGAGGCAAACACCTTATGAGCACCCTCATCACAGGAGGGGCGGTAAATCTCTTCTACCAATTGGTCTGTGACCGCACTTTGGTCGAGATACACTTGGGAGAGGGTTTTGCGAATCATGGAGCGTTGCCGCACGTATTGGAACAAGAGAAAACTGGCCCAAGGTTGCAGCAAAATGGAGCGCGTGAGGTCGCCGATGAATTGTTGTAATGGACTCTTTTGAGTTGGCACCTTGGTATCGGTGAAAGGGCCAGCGCTGTTGAGCAACACTAAACCCGCAGCCGCATTCGGGCGCTGGGCGGCAACACACAGCGATGAATAACCACCTAAAGAGTTTCCCGCCAACACAACGGGCTGACCAATTACCTCGGTGATGAAGTCATGCAACTGATCTCTCCACAAGTCACCCCCATACTGCCAATCGGGTTTGCTGGAACGTCCAAATCCCAACAAGTCAATAGCCCAAACTTCAAAGTCCTGACAAAGTTCAGCCATAGTCTTGCGCCAGTGGTCTGTGGATGCGCCAAAGCCGTGAATCAACAGTAAAGGGGGGCGTCCTGATCGTTTCTGCCCCGCTTGTACATAGTAAATAGATTGTCCCCGCCATTGCCAGTAAGTACCGGGTGCTGGGCTGGCTGCGGTCTCTCGGATTGCCTGTGTCGTCACGAGAAATGTTAATTAACGTTAACTTTTCTTATTTTAGCTGGGGTTGGTCGATTGCCAATTGAGCCTTGGCTTTTGCTGTTTGTTGACGGCCTAAAAGTCTGACATTTGGTACCATATTTCAAGGCAATGTGCAATTAAATATCACTTTTGTAGCAACAATTTACTCTTGCTACTGTATTGAATCCAACAATGTTTAGTAATATAAAGACAAAGCGAGTATCTTTCCCTGTTTCAGCGGGAATCCATGCAAACCTATGAACACAAGAGGATAGAGTTGTGTCTGTCGAAACAATTGAGAAGCGTTCAACAGTCCGGAAACACGCGCCTCGCTATCGCGTTTTGCTCCATAACGATGACTTCAACTCAATGGAGCATGTGGTACAAACCTTAATGACGACAGTAGCGGGTCTAACTCAGCCTCAAGCCGTCAACATTATGATGGAAGCTCATACGACGGGGATAGGCTTGGTGATTACTTGTGCTCAAGAACATGCGGAGTTCTACAGTGAAACGCTGAAGAACCATGGTTTAACCAGCACGATTGAACCGGATGAGTAAGGGGTTAAGATTTGTCTTGAGGGTGTCGAGGGTAGGCATGGTCTCAAGCTCAAAAGCCTGGTTTAAAATAGTATTTCCGGTTCTTTGCCAACCGATCGCATCCCAAGCCGTTTGAAATCTAAACTGACTCAATTTGCCCAATACCCAGCACCCGCGCGTCTGGGGATATTTCTTGTGGTTTTATCGCTGCTGTGGCTACCCGTAGCGGCACCCATTTACTTATTATTGGCTCACGACCCGAACTTAGTGACCATCCTGACGATGGGGCTATTGTTCGGGGAATTTTTGTGGTTGCTGAGATGGTGGGGCAAAAACGTCTATAGGCGAAACCATTTATTAAGACAGTACGGGTTGGTGCGATCGCGACAAAATGGGTTAGACCTACTCCAAGGGTTGGGTATAGGTCTATTCTTTACTTTTTCCCTGTTTGTCTTAGAAGGGTTACTCGGTTGGATTCAATTCCAAACGCCTCCAACTGTATTACCGAAGGTAATTTTAGAGGGATTTGTCAGCGCCCTCGGCATTGGTTTTGCGGAAGAATTGGTCTTTCGGGGCTGGGTGTTGGATGAGTTGCGACGAGACTATCCCTTAAAAGCATCCCTTTGGGCTGATGCGATGATCTTTGCAGTATTACACTTTCTCAAACCCCTCTCAGAAATAGTTCGCACATTACCAACATTTCCGGCTTTGGTTCTGCTGGGGTTAACGCTAGTTTGGGCGAAACGGTCATCTGGAGGTCGTTTGGGCTTGTCAATAGGTTTGCACGCCGGTTTGGTTTGGGGCTATTACATCCTCAATGTAGGGCAATTGGTGCAGTATTCTAACAACGTTTCGCCTTGGATTACGGGCGTTGATCATAACCCGATCGCGGGAGTGATGGGTTTGTTATTTTTGAGTGTTCTTGCCGTTTGGATGAGGAAGCGATCGGTTGTTTTCAATAAGCTTCGCTAGGGCAAATCTGAGCGTTAATTCTCCTGTAGACATCCATTCTCTGCATCAGTCTCGATTAAGAGGAAGTGTGAACGAAGCAGGAAATCTCTCCCTCCCCGTTATGGGAAGGGATGGGAAGGGGTTCTTTTTATGAATGCAACAGGTCTATTCTTGTGTAACATCTTGGACAGAAGTATGTTCCATCTCCGTTAGCCTCAAGGGAATTTTCACCTGTTCTAAGGGTGGAGTTAATTTCGCATGAGAGGTGCCAATTAAACAAGCTGCGGCTAAATTAACCCCCTCCAAATTAGCCCCCTCTAACTCCGAACACAAGAGGTTAGCTTCTGTCAAGTTCGCACCCGCCAGGTTGGCACCGCGTAAGTCTGCCTCCTCCAGATTGGCATTGCTCAAGCTAGCTCCTTGCAAATCCGCTTGAGACAGATCAGCCCCTTTGAGATTCGCACTGTTGAGATTAGCACCTCGGAGGTCGGCACCGCGTAAATCAACCCCTTGCAAGTTAACACCCATCAGGTTGGCACCACTCAAAAACGCACCGGCCAAACTCGCTTTCATCAACTTTGCGCCCATCAAGTTTGCACCTCGCAGGTTGCTGCCGCGCAAATCGGCACTACTCAAATCGGCTTGCATCAAGTTGGCACCGAGGAAATTGGCTCGTAAATCGGCAGCAGCGAGTTTGGCTCCAACCAAGTTAGCACCATCTAAACGGGCACCATTGAGATTGGAACCCGAAAAATTGGCTCCCGCCAGTGTCGCCCCAGCCAGATTAATACGCTCCAGTTGACTGGCAGAAAGGTCTTCCTCTTCTAAATCGGCTCCTGGCAGTTGCTTGAGTTTCCCAGAGCGAATTGCTTCTATCTCCATCACTTAACTCAAAAAATTAGGTTGACCTACATAAACGTTGAACCTGAACGGGTTGAAAGTTGAACGTTCTCATCTTCAACCTTCAACTTGCACACCCTTCAACTCTTCATGGGGATGGGCATCGAGCAACCACATCCCTGCTGCAATTTTAGGTGGATTCACCTGCAAACTCATGCCCTGTTGCATTCCCATCACCAGTAAAGCTAGAGCTTCAACGAGTTTGGGGTCGAACGCTTCACCGGCTTGGCTCTGGCATTGGGCTAATGCTTTGGATAAGGTTTCTTCGAGATTGGTAGTTGTCTCTTCTCCTTCTTGTGACATGCGTAACTGTCTGACGTGCCATTGAAAGTGAGTCACCAGTCCTAAAATTCTCGATTCTAACGGAATGGCATCATAAGCTAACCCCGCAGGCGTACCCGTGCCATCCCACCACTCGGTTTGGTGAGTGATAATTTGAGCGATCGCTCTCATGCGAGGCATCACGCGCAATGCTTGTACTGCGGTGGTTAGAGGGCAACTGGGAGCTTCTTCTTGGGAATGAACGGCTGTCATTAAAGACGAACCCAACCCATGCAATAATGCCGCCAGACGTAGACGCTTGAGCTGCCACGACGGGATATCCAGCAATTGTCCCATGGCCTCTGCCATGGCCGCCACCTCAGCCGCCGCTAAGGGATTCGCCGCATTCGCTTGGTCGATGAGCTGCGCCATCCGCAAAAAGGCCTGCATTTCGCTAGATAACAGGTTGTCATCTAACGCCTGTTCATGAATCGGTGAGGCAAACAGCTCGGTTTCCCCCAGGTGAGAGACATCTTCTTGACTGTGTTGCAGATAATCCACCACACGAGTTACCACGATGCCAATGTCGTCTCTTGGTTTGGTGCCATAGGCAGCGGTAATCTTTTGTTTTTGACTCCTTAAGGCTTGCTGCAAGTCTGGAGCATAACGACCGATATGGGCGATCGCTAAATCCATTGTCTCCTGTACCAGTTCGGCCTCAAATGTCCAAAATCCATAGAACTTGCGTTCTAGGTCATTTTCTGGTAAACCCGTTGGCCCATAATCCGTGGACGATAACTCTTGACACAGCACCATTGCCGAATACGTCTCCGACAAAATAATCAGGTGCCACTCTTGAGCCACCGGATCATCCGGTGTCAGATTCACCAGTTCCACATTTGACCGTTGGCTGGTTGGATGTTCGGCAAAACCAGCATCGGCTGCCGCCATAATCACCACTTGAGAAGCTTTTTCCGCTAAGTCTCCATAACGCTCTGCCTCTTGTAAATACCACTTACCTCGCTGGAAAGCCGTAATCATTAGAGGTGTACCGCCAGACTCTAGAATGAAGTCTTCTAGAGCATGGCACAGAGCAACCAGTGTGTTTTTGTAATAAACCCCAAAGTTGAGAGGTCTTTTACTGCCTCGATGGGCTGCTTCTAACTTTTGTAAAATCGAACCTTCCAGCATTGTTAGGTTTTCTAATCTCCAACCACAAACATATAAAGGACGCTCTTAAAAAAGAATCTCTATAGGCAACCGAAAAAAAGAGAGCGTTCGCTTTTCCAGTTATTGTAGGGGCAACGCTTTAAAATTGCCCAGGTTTCCTATGCAATAGTAACTAGTTGTTTCCGCTGTTTCTGTTCTGGTTCCAAGGGAGCGGTTAGCGCTTCCTCTAAATCTGCACAACCCAATCGTGCTTCAAGAATCTTCATGACTTCCCGCCCAAAGTCATTCGGGTTTTGTTGCCATGCTTGAAGACAAACTTCTCCAAAGAACGAACCTAAAGGTTCTGGATTCCACAGCAGTTTCTTGGCTGTCCAAGGCATTAAGCTCATTGGGTCATAATCTCGATTAAGAACCTTCTTTTCAAAGGCATACTCTTCCAAATGAGTGTGGGGTTGTAACCCAATAAAGAAGATCGCCGGTTCGACTTTATCGGCTCCAAAAATCTTCTCCAACTCCCGATGATAGGCAATCGTCTGACGAATCGTTTCCGGTCGTTCATCGATAACATTAAAGGAGTAATTGACGGAAACCAGGTCATTAAAGCCTGCGGCTTTTAAATCTCGGCAGTTTTGCAAAACGGTACGCAGGTTGTAACCCATCCGCATCTTCCGTACCAGTTCTTGAGAACCGCTGGTAATACCAATTTCAAAGTAATTCATGCCGGTTTTTACCATGAGGTCGCATAGTTTCGGCGTCAGATTGTCTGCCCGAATATAAGCAGCCCAATGGATATCCTTCATGCCGGAATCAACAATTTTTTGCAACAATTCAACAGCATCATCCATAAACCGGCGTGCTGGGATGAATTGAGCATCGGTAAACCAGAAGTTTCGGACGCCCCGATTATATAGCTGGCGCATTTCAGCTACCACTTCATCCGCTGGGTTAATGCGTACCTGTTTGCCTTCCACTACGGTATAGACGCAATAGCAGCAGTTATGCGGACAACCTCGCTTGGTTTGTACACCAATATAAAAGTCGTTTTCTTGGAGATAATAATCAAAACTAGGCCAGATTTGTTCGATGTAGTCGTAATTACAAGCGGTTTTTTCTAGGGGGGCGGGTTGTTCATGGATTAAGCGATCGCGTGGTTGAGTCTCTCCTACCACATAACAGCGTTCATCCTGAAACGCTTGACCTCGTAAAATTTTCTCTAGGAGAACTTCACCCTCACCCACGGAAACAATGGTTCTGGTGGGTAGCTTGTTTTCCAGTTGTTCATAGAACACGCTCACTGCCCCCCCGCCGACAATCGCGCGCGCCTCTGGGTGGTATTTTTGAGCACGTTTGACGCCTTGTTGAATTAATCCGAGGTTGCGCCAGAGTTCTGTGTAGTAAGAAGCCGCTAGACGCAACCCTCCCAAAGCTCCCCGTAGCTTAATGAAGGGGTTGCGAGCATAGTAGAACTCAAAGGCATTTTGTAGGGGGTTGCCCCCTCGTCCTCCTACCGGCGCATAAATTTGAATATCGCGCCAGGAGAACACCAATAAAGTTGGTTGAAACTCGTCTACGCAGGTATCGAGGGCATTGGCAAAATCAAGGGGAGGCACCGTTCCCAAGTCAAAAATGCGCTGCTCCACTTCGGGAAACAGCTTGTGAACGTGATCGGCTAAGTAAACAACACCAATCGGAAAGATCGGGTTACAGGGAAGCCGAACATAGAGGATTTTCGGTTGCATTGTTAACTTCATGTTACAGATGTTCTTTTTTATAAGTCACTGACTCAAACATAAACATTTAGAACAATCCTGAGAACAGATGGCGTTGTATTGGCTTGATGAGGGGGTTTTGAGCTGTTCCCCCACGTTAAGAGTCTGCTGGTTACTGACCTACCCTCGTCGTTTGACAAAGGAGAGTCACTCAAATTCTGAAAATATTATTCATATAACTTAACTTTAACAAGATTACCGACTTCTCTCAACTATGTGGTATTTTTTTTTGAGGAAACAAAAACGAGTCACAGTAAGACTAATCAGACCATAGGGTAAGATACAGTGGTCGAAAGCCGCTATTTTTTCTTAAATTTCCGAAAATTTCTGTAAAAAGGCACGAAAATAGCAAAAATCAGCAGATTTTTCTGCCAATTCTTCAATAGCCAGCGTTGAGAGGACGTGATTGGTAGTGGGCTTTACAGCCAGTGGGGATCGCAAGTGCTAACTTGAGGGATGTAATAACAAGCTGAATTCGTTAATCGCACTGGCAGTTATGGCTCAAATCCTTGATCCTCTCCCACCTGATAACCAAAATCAACAAATTCTCTGCTGCTATGTGAATGCCACTAGCCATATACAGATCGCCCGCATAACAAACATTCCCAACTGGTATTTTGAGCGTGTTGTGTTTCCAGGACAGCGCCTGGTGTTTGAAGCCCTGGCCAAAGCTCAACTGGAAATTCACTCCGGCATGATGGCCAGTGCCATTCTTTCAGATACGATTCCCTGCGATCGCTTGCGTGTAGAAGACAACGACAATGCCTTAGAGCCTGCATTACCTAAGGTCGCCGAAGTGACTACAACGAAGCCAGCCGTGGAAGCCGTCAAAGTAGAACTCGTCAATCATAATATCCGATTATCAAAAGAATCTTTAACTTTTGCGACTCTGGGCTAGTTGAGCCTTCCTGGAGTTGAATTGAGACAGGGGTTGTCATCATTCGGCAACCCCTTACTTTTATGATGGGAGGAGCAAACTCTACCCACCCAACGGGCGGGCTATTTTGTGAATCTGCCTTCCTTTATCTGGCTCTGGAAGATCGCGGCTTGGTCAATGGGCTTATCACTCTTAGCCTATTTGCTGCTCAGTGTGACCGGGATTGTTCTGTTTGGGAGACGCCAATCTCATCGTCTACAACCCCCTTGGTTACGACCTCTACATTACAGTATGGGTTGGGTCATGGTGAGCCTA
>DATNQL010000905.1:0-4711 GCA_036704025.1 Stenomitos sp. | reverse complement strand
TAGTCCCGCGTCACCCCCTAAAATCGCTAGGATTTTCACTGGGTGTTTCAGAGGAGGTGCGGGTGGTGCGAAACGGGCACCCAGAGAGAATTCTGCCTGTTGGCGACGCTCAAACAAATCCCACAGATGCCAAGGGAGCTTCTGTAGGAGTTCATCTTCGGTTTGGAAGATTACACGAACTGACTCATTCCGCTCTATTTCATCCTGAACAAATGTCCGTAAACTTTGCAGAGACGGCAACTGAAACCATTCCTTGAGGCGATTTTCTAAGGCTTTGGCAGCCTCCTCACAGTCATTTCGGGTAGAGACGTTGGTAACCTGCGAAGGAGGCGCTTTCAGGATTCTTCGCACTTGCTCTAAGCCATAATACTTCGCTTGCCACTGGGCATAAAGCTGGGGAATTTCGGGGGCTGGAGGTAGCCAATCTCGACTATCCGTATAGGGAAGCTGATTATTTTCACTGATTTCCAGGGTAACGGGAAAACCTTCCTCAAAATTACCTTTACCAATTTTCAAAGCAACCAGCTTGTTCATAGGAGTTACGAATGAGCATCAAGGATTGGCAGCTAGCGATTAGTGATTAGCTTTTAGTTAACACTAAAAGCTAATTATTAGTAAGCTTTTCAGACTAAAAAATTCTCTGTAATGCTAGCTTCATTCAAAGCAACTTTGACACTAAAACGGTCTCCAGCATCAGCCGTAAACTTAAACTGAATGTAATTGTCTTGCTCTCTAGCTGGAACTTCAGAAAAGGTATTACCGGCTTCATCCAAAACAATTAGTTGTAGACCTAGGGGTAGATGAGACTGGCTTGCCAAGGGGTACACTCGTAAGAGAATGGACATGCTGCGATCGCGCTTGGGTAAAACGGCAACCATCAGCGCAACGGCATAACCCGCCAAGTGGAATCCTAAATCCGCCACTCTTCTCACGCCACTGGCAGGATGGTTTGGATCAAGTTCCCAGAGGCTTTCCGCCGCTTGCCAGCGAGTTTCCTCATCCTGGGTGGTTTGCAAAATCTGGATCAACTCGTGTTTGGTTTTGCCGCGAAATCTTAAAGTTCTGCTGCGAAATGCCGAAGCTAGGCTGGCTTGTCTTGTCGTGAAAAGTTGATCAATGGTTTGCCAACCGACTTCAACACTACCCTCTAGCCAATTGTGTAGATTGACGACGTGCGGTGCGGCTGGTTCAGGGGCTTGAGAAAATTCTGAGAGGTAAGCCGGAAAATCTGCAAGCGATCGCAACTCACTCAAGGGTATGATTCCCTGTTGATGGGCTACACTGGGGACAAATCCCAGTAGGATGGCTTCTTTCAGTGATGAATTGAGCTGCACCGCTACATAGCCAATTCGGTTATCCCAAGCCTCCGGCGGTACTTCAAAAACCTTACTCTCTGGCAGAACTGGGCGACACTCTAACTTCCCTAAATGTTTGACATTTAAATCAGCCACATCCATAAATTTCTGCATGAATGGATGATGACTCTCACTCGCTTCTAACTCGGTTTCCAATCCCATGCATCGACAGTAAAAATCTACGGCATATCGAGCTAAGCTATTGAGATAAACTTGCTTTGCCTTCTGAGGTTGGGTGTGTTGTCGGCGCTGCTGCTCTGCCAGCGCATGAGCCTCGAAAGATAGCAGGACTTTAAACGTTAAAGATTCAGCTGTCTGATTCATGGTTTACCCCTCCGTCTCCTTCATCAAAGCGACACTGCAAGTACTTCTGAAAATACGGTATTAATTTACGCAATCGACGGTGGAAAAAACTACAAAGTGTCTGGATTGATATGTTGTTCAATTCAGCCGATATTTGCTCCCAGGTTTTCTCTTCTACCATCCGGGCGATAGCTAGATATTGAAAATTGACCTGAGGATAACCGCGAATATGTTCATTTTTTAAAAGATTCTCCGGGTCGTCTTCGAGAAATTGTTGTAATAATTGGAAGTCGGATAACGTCTGTTCTTCGCAGATTAAGCAGTCTTCCAGTTCATGTAAAGAAATTACTCTTCCCTGCGGATTTGCTTGTCGAATATTCGTCAAACCCTGATTCAGATATCTCTCAACTACATCCTGAAATCGCTTATTAAGTAAATAATTCACCCATGCCATGACTGGATGCTGTGGATTATAGCGGTCAATTTTTTGGCAAATTTCCAGCAACGTTTTCTGAAGTGCTTCATGATAAAGGTCTTCGTAAAGGTTAGGCGACCATGACCCTCGTTGGGGATGACTAAGGCTGTCGGCTTGCAAAATTTCATTAACCAGCCGATTTAAAGCGAGTTGTCGTTGGGGACTCAAGGGTGGATGCTGCTTAGCTGCGATCGCTAGTTGTTGAAGTCGCTGATCGAAAGCATTGCCGGATGAAACGCTTTCTCTGCACTCATTCTCCATTGGCATAGAACTAAACGCGGGCTGGATTAGGTCTGTTTCCACATATCTCTCCATCTTTGAGAGCTTATGCATTTTTTGAGGAAATCGCTTTTACGGCTCACGCTTCTATCGCTCCGGGGCGACCACATGCACTACCAAAGAACCTTAATTTTCTCTCCTCACCGCCACTTCTCAGTTGCCGCTGATTCTTGGTTGATGCATTTCTTAGAACTGGATGCAACTCCATCTCTCCTAAACCTGATGCCTTGAAATACCCCTCATACAGGGCTAAGAGTGCTTGAGTTTGTGCAAAAGCCTGAGCAAAATCTGACGGATGAGACTTACCCTCAAGCTCAGAGTCAGGTTCGTGGTGGATGAAACGACCAAACACCCTTTGGCAATCGTTGTGATACTGGCGGGTATGCAAAATGTGAACGTGCCAAACTCGGTCGATTTCTGGGGTTGGGACTAGCAAAACTTGGGGATATAGGAAGCTAATAAACAAAAACGTCTTGTAGCGCTCAATTGCGCCGATAGATTGCTCAAGAGTCCACCCACACCCTTTTTTAGAGTCCGTCAGGTAAGCTGCAATTAACCAGAGGTTGAGTGACTTAAGCTTTTCCAGGCAAGCCAGCGCTTCTGTGGATAAAGTAGGTGTGACGACTGACATCAGTAGAACTCCTCATCATGAATCTCTACTTGTCTTTCTGCATCTGAACTCAAAATTTACGCAAAATGCGGATGAAGCTGCAAAATTTTTTTAGTCGATTTTCGTCGCTCTAGGGCGTGTTTTCAAACTCTATATTTACTTGTCTATTGCGAAAAAGATCCCCCCCAGCTCCTCACTAAAGCTCCGGCCTTAAAAAGGGGGGAGAATCCAATCGAAGTCCCTCGTGATAGCCAAGGCGCAGCATCTTCTGGCTTCTCCCTTTTTAGGGGGGACGCGAGGGGGATATCCGGGTTTGAAAACACGCTTTATTTCCCAAATTCTGGGAGATCTGAATTCAAAGTCTCCCAATTTTGGCGATGTATTCACTGGTCACTGAAGCAGGTGAACCCAAAAAAGTTTTGGGATTTGCGTAAAACTTTTTGACTTTCGGCGAATAGCTGATAAGCAGGTGGACGTAAATCCACGTCACACGTAGAAGTCGGATTTCACAGAAGTTGTCCGGCTTCTCAAAGCCTACTAATTTTAGGCTTAATTTTGCTATCTACTTAGCCATAGACCTTTTACAAAAATCCTGAAATGCCCCCTAAATCCCCCAAAGTTGGCCGGAGCTCATACGAGGAGTTAGGGGGCAAAAATCGACTTTTGCAAGAGGTTTAATCTACAAACATTTCTTGATATCTTGTGCTTCTTGACTGCTCGATTCACCAATATCGGGATAAAAGAATGAGAAATTATCGATGGTTCAAACGAATTATTTTGGCTTCAATTGCCTTATTCGTTACGCTTGTTATCACGGTTACTCATGCAGCAGCACAAAATCTGCCGTTTAACTGGGAATTCATCAATGTCAATATCGACGTTCAGCCCAACGGAGATATGTTAGTTACAGAAACGCAAAAATATGTATTCAATACTGCCTACACGAACCAACGATATCGCTATATTCCCCTATCTAAAGTTGAGGAAATCACTGATATTACCGTTCAAGAAAATGGCAAAACCATTCCTAGCCAAACAGGCATCAAGAATAATCAGCAGTGGATTCGATGGCAGCATCAATTAAATCCTCCAGAAGATCATACATTCGTATTGAGCTATCGCGTGGTTGGTGGATTGCATGTCGATACTCAGAAAACTCAGGTGTATTGGAAAGCCATTTTTGCCGATCGCAAAGCTCCTGTCCAAGCGGCGACAGTCAAGGTACAGTTACCTGAGCCTCTATCCGGCAAGGTTCTCTCCTTTACGAATTTTGGAGTGAGTGCGATTGCCCGTCAGCTCAATCCCAGAACATTTGAATTTGTTGCTAATCAGCCACTTGAGCCTGGGCAGGAGTTAGAAGTTCAGATTGCCTTCCCCACAGACATTCTCAATGTTCCTAAACCTCGCTGGCAGCGAATTAACCTTTTAGGAAATCTAGTAGGATTTTACTTCGGCTTTTGGTTCTTGACCGTTCCAGCTACAGTTTTTGCTGTATGTTATGCACTCAGCCTACTTGCGAACCGCTGTCCTCAATGCAAGGCGTTCAAGCTGAAACATACGACACAAATTCTAGTTGCTCCAACCCGAATCTCTGGAGGAAGACAACGGGTTACATCCCACTGCTACAACTGCTCCTACCATACCGAGTATGAGCAAACACTTCCCCGAATCTCAGAAAGCTATCCTAGC
>DATNQL010000904.1:0-9823 GCA_036704025.1 Stenomitos sp. | reverse complement strand
CATAAGTCAGACAAAGTTTCACTATAGATAATCCCCTCTGCTAGCCACTAGCAACCTAAAAAAAGCCAATTTTTACCCTTTTTCAGAAAGCAGAATCAGAAATTTTGAACATCATTTTATCTGCCCAAAGAAAAATAAGGTACAGGTCTCCTTGTTAAAATTTAATGATTTTTCAACAGAAAATTAATTTTTTAACGGTATTTTTCTGAAACAATAAAAACAAGCATTAAAAGATGACAGTAGAAGATTTCCAGGCACTCTACTGTCACTGATAACCCCTAAGTCGAAAATAGGAGTATAAAATAGTATGCTCTACAGGTGGAGTACTTCCGCTTCGTCCTCAAGACAGATATTTCTACAACAGTTCACGCCACGAAAACCTACCATACGCTACAGACAGGAGTAACAAAGTACAACTGGGCTTGATTTCATCTGTAGCAACCCGTTTTTGATCTCTTCTTCAATAACGCACCATGCATTCAACAGACTTTTGATCTGTTCAAAAGTTTGTTGAGCATGGCACTCAATGATTATTTTTTGGGAGAAAAAAATGCTAGACCGTAGAGAATTTCTCAAGGCAGGTGTAGGACTAGGAGTTGGATTCGTGGCTTACCAGGGGCTGCGTTCACTGCGTGTTCAAGCGGCACCTCCCTATGTTCCGCCTGTATCGCCGATATTGACTAAGTACGTAGACCAGTTGCCAATTCCACCAACTATCCCAGCTTCACAACTTAGCACTCTAACGATGGCATCGAGTACGCACTCTTTCCACAGCCAGTTAGGGGCAGGGCCAACCTTCGGATACCAAGGGGCGAGTTATCTGGGACCCACCATTGAAGCAGTTCGGGGTCAGCCAATTAGCTTTACCGCACAAAATAACCTTGGCGCACATCCGTTATCAGGGTCAATTGATACAACCTTGCATGGTGCATTAACAACTGATGCAGCCAGTCCCCGTGTTGCGCTTCACCTGCATGGAGGGAATGTAGAACCAGCCAGTGATGGTTTCCCAGAAGATATCTTTACCCCCGGAAACAGGCGTACCTTCAACTACAATAACAACCAGGAGGCGGCAACACTCTGGTATCATGACCATGCCCTCGGCATTACCCGCCTCAATGTAGTAGCAGGACTGGCTGGGTTTTATCTGCTGCGAGATGCCGATGATACAGGTGCAGTTGGTAATCCCCTGGGTCTGCCTGCGGGAGAATTTGAGATTCCTCTTGTGCTGCAAGACCGATCATTCAACGCCAATGGCTCTCTGTTCTATACGCCTAAACCTTGGGCACCCGAGTTTTTCGGGGATGTTGCAACGGTCAACGGTAAAGCTTGGCCGAACCTCAATGTCCGTCAGTGTCTCTACCGCTTCCGCCTACTCAACGGCTCGAATGCCCGCTTCTACAATCTGTCATTTTCTGACAAGAGTCTATCGTTTATTCAGATTGGAGCTGAAGGTGGACTATTCAACGCGCCTGCCATCTTAAAAGAACTGCTCATTGCCCCAGGCGAACGGGCAGACGTGCTAGTGGATTTCTCCCGCCTCGCTCCAGGCAGCAAAATCATTTTACAGAACAGCGCTGTTGCACCTTTCCCTAGTGGCAAGCCCAGAGCTCGTGCCGGAGGCTCACCCCTGCCGCAGATCATGCAGTTCACAGTAGTATCCGGGGCTGGCTGTAATGGCACTGTGCCGACAACGCTTCGCAAGAGCAAGCCCCTAATTACACCCATTAATGCTTTTCCCGCCCCCGTCCAACAGCGCTACCTAACCCTAGCAGAAATTATGGGAGCGGCTGGCCCATTAGTGGTGCTGCTCAACTACATGTACTGGGATGAAGCAATGATGAACTCAGGCTTCATGGAACAGCCGCAGGTGAATACCCTGGAGCAGTGGAACATCATCAACTTGACGGCAGATACTCATCCGATTCACTTACACCTTGTTCAGTTCCGAGTCCTAAATCGGCAAAAGTTGAATGTCAATCAATACCTCAAGGCTTACACAGCACCTGGGCCGCGCACGGTTATGCAGATGAATCCCCCAGCCCCAGGCGGACCAACCGTTCCCGCAGGCTATCCTCCCATTGACCCTACCCCCTACCTCTCCGGAGCACCTACTCCACCTAGAGCCAACGAAGTGGGTTGGAAAGATACCGTGCAAGCCAATCCCGGTGAGGTGACTCGTCTACTCGTACCTTTTGGAGCCAATATTCCTAACGTAAATATCCCCTTTGGCAACTCTTTTACGGGACTTTACGTATGGCACTGCCACCTGCTGGATCACGAGGACAATGAAATGATGTTGCCTTACACAGTTGTCTAACTTCAAAGTCTAGTGGGTCGTTATTCTCAGCAGCTAAACCTCTAAGTTGGCATAGTCGGGACGGGCTTTCGGCTCGTCCTACAAAACAATCTGCTCCTATGTAGTTATCGATTAAATGTGCCACCGCTTAGGACTTACGCCACTAGACTATCTATAGCCGTTATGTACGTTAGGCTACACTAACACACTCTACAAATAGAAGCTTTAGTTTCAATTCAAGAAGGATATGATCAATGCTCAGAACCTTTCCTCGGAATCGAGCTTTATCCATTATCTTGATTCCTATTATTGCCGCAGCCATTGGCATAAGTTCATCATGGGTAGCTGCCCAGACTCCTGTCATTCCTGATTCAGAAATGAATTTACCCGTTTGCTTTGTACAGACTGACAACGGTGAAATTCTGGATTTAAGCAAGCTATGTAATCAAGCAGGCAATAGCAGAGCTACTACTTCAGCCGCACTTGCCAGCCTACAGAAAACCAATCAGTGCCCTGGATGTACTTTGCAAGGCACTAAATTAGCAGGGGTGAGTCTACGAGGTGTAGATTTACGTAATGCTCAGCTCAGCAATGCTAGCCTCGCCAATACATCTCTCGCATTTGGTAATTTAAAGGGGGCTTCCTTGCAAAATGCTGACCTCCAAGGCACTAATCTCTTAGGGGCTAACCTAGCAGGAGCTAACTTAGCAGGAGCTAACTTGAGGGGAGCCAATATCAGAGGAGCTTCATTACAAGGAGCTAATCTTAAGGGGGCAATCATGCCTGATGGGAAAACTCACGAGTAATAGAAAGTCGATCGCACTTTTGCATGATACCGTCCGGACGGTGCGATCAGCTTCTCTACGAGACGCTAAGCGAACGCTGGTGCCGTAGGCAATCGCACATCTGCCCTATCGCTCCATCACAATATTCTGCATGAGCGCCTCTTTATATTAAATAAAACCAAGAAAACATACGATTTTTAATGGAGTATTGGGTTACTCTCCTGCTTTTGCGAAAATTTAAGCAGGGTGTCATTTCAATCATTATTCAAAACAGTTGAGAAGAGAGCTGTTGTGAGATGCAGCTCTCCTGTACTGCCAGTAAGCAGTCCATCGAATTATTTGAACCAAATGCTTTTCTACTAAGAATTCACCCTTCTGAGTTCCTGATTTCTAAATTCCAACAACTAGGTATTTCCCCGAAAAGTAGCTGAGGGAGAGCCTACTTGTGCAATCAGTCTAATCTTAGTTGAATCCTTACAATGAATACAAATGAACAATTGAATCCGCAGTACATCCTTCCTCAAAAATGCGATGCCGTGAATATCTCAGAGGAAGAAGCCGCCTTTCAAGTTGTCGAAGAAGCTGTACTCGGACTCTGGGATGTAGTCAATAACTTGACTCGCATACGGCCTCCAAAGCGAAAGCGTTATCGGGTCACCATCTTTGGCTCGGCGCGGTTACAGCCGGATAGCATTCCCTATGATGGGGTGAGGCGTCTGGCGAGTGAACTGACGATTATGGGATGCGATATTGTGACGGGGGGTGGCCCTGGCCTCATGCAAGCCGCCAATGAAGGCAGTGTCATGGCTGACCCAGCGGATATTACCCAATCGATTGGGATTCGCGTGGCTTTGGATTTTGAGCAACAAACCAATCCTTTTGTCGAGCAGGTCTACCAACATCGGACTTTTTTTTCGCGGTTGCATCACTTTGTTTTGTTGTCGGATGCATTTGTGGTTGTGCCGGGTGGTATTGGTACGACTCTCGAAACCTTTATGATTTGGCAACTTCTGCAAGCCCGTAAACTACACGATACACCGCTGATTATGGTCGGGACGATGTGGAGTGAACTCGTTAATTGGGCACAAGAGTACATGGTCAATGTTGAATCCCCAACGGCTAGTGCAGGGGATATGATGATTCCCTACTGTGTGCCTAACTTTGAAGATGCGATCGCATTGTTGCGTAAATTTCATGCCGCCTGGACGTGTCAAACTGAAGTATGAGCCATGATGTTATGAACGATGAATGGCATGGAATGCGATCGCCAAGGAACGTTCCAAGGTAGCGGAGGGTTAGAGCTTTATTACCAAAGCTGGCATCCAGAGGGTGGGGTGCGGGCTATTTTCGTGATTGTGCATGGACTGGGAGGGCATAGCGGACTGTACGGTAATATCGTTACGCATCTAGTTCCTAGAAATTATGCGGTCTATGCCTTTGACCTACGGGGGAATGGACGCTCACCGGGTCAGCGAGGCTATATCAACACTTGGACTGAGTTTCGAGAAGACTTGCGAGCTTTTGTGCAGTTGATTAAAACTCAGCATCCAGAACAACCCTTATTTCTGCTGGGGCATAGCGTCGGGGCCGTGATTGTTTTAGACTACGTGCTGCGTTGTCCCTCAGAAGCCTCAGATTTACAGGGCGTGATAGCGCTAGCACCAGCCCTAGGGAAGATTGGGGTTCCACCGTTCAAACTGGCTCTCGGACGACTACTGTCACGAGTGTGGCCTCGTTTTACCCTCAGTACAGGCATTGACCTGAGTACAGCCTCAAGTGATCCGGCGGTGATTGCCGCCTATGCTCAAGATCCGTGGCGACATACTCAAGGCAGTGCGCGTTTCGCCACAGAGTTTTTAGCCACAGTTGCCTGGATTCATGAACATGCGGCGGATTTGCAGGTACCGCTCTTGATTCTCCACGGTGGAGCAGACCGAGTGGCTCTGCCTGAAGGAGGGTGTGATTTTTGGCAACGAGTGACCATCCTGGATAAGGAACGACAGGAGTATCCTGGGGTGTATCACGAGATTCAAAGCGATCGCAATTACCAAGAAATGCTAACCGACCTGGACAATTGGCTGGAGCGGCACCTACCTTAAGCCACTGAGCTTTCAATACGCGATACTCTAACCTTCCTGGCAATGCAACTTGGAGACTAGTCTTGTCCGATTCGATTCAGCACGCTCAACCCCCACTCGCTTTTCTTCCACCACGCTTTAACCCGCTTGTCCTCTGGATCATCCAGTGGTTGCTGCCAATCTTGTTGAGGTTCCGGCTTCGGCGCTGGTTACCGGCTGGCATATCACACATTGAAGCGGAAAATGTTAAGGTTTTGGTCGATCTTTACCAACAATTTCAGGCTGGCAAAATTCGCTTTTTAATGGCATTTCACCATCCTGAAGTTGAAGACCCACTCTCTATGTTTTACCTGATTAATCGTGCCGTGCCACGAGCTGCACGTCAGCTAGGGATTCGGCTACAATACCCAACTCATAGTTACTTTGTTTATGAACGGGGTATGACGCTGTGGGCGGGAGATTGGCTCGGTTGGATGTTTTCTCGGATTGGAGGGATTCCGATTCATCGAGGCAAGCACCTAGATTGGACTGGGATGCGAACGGCACGAGACTTGTTTTTGAATGGCGAATTCCCGATTGGGATAGCCCCGGAAGGAGCAACCAATGGTCATAGTGAAATTATTAGTCCCTTAGAACCGGGTGTTGCCCAACTGGGATTCTGGTGTACGGAAAGTTTGCACAAAGCGAATCGTCCTGAGCAAGTTTTGATTGTGCCAATTGGCATTCGCTATCATTATGCTGAACCACCCTGGTCAAAACTCGATCAGCTTTTGAGTCAAATGGAAGCGGATAGCGGTTTGCCCGTGCAGCACATCGAGCCGTTAGCCGTTGAGTACCGAGAAGAAATTTACTATCAACGCCTTTTGCGCCTCGGTGAATATCTCCTGTCTGAGATGGAAGAGTTTTATCGGCGGTTCTACCATCAAAATTTGCCAGAACTTACATTAATGGAGAGTGACGCCTCCCCTAATCCCAATCAGTTGCTGTTGGCTCGACTCCAGCGCTTACTGAATACAGCGTTACAAGTGGCTGAGCAGTATTTTGGACTACAGTCGCAGGGAACTGTAATTGATCGCTGTCGCCGCTTAGAAGAGGCGGGTTGGAGTAACATTTATCGCGAAGATATACCCGATTTAAAGATGTTACCGCCCTTCAAACGGGGTTTGGCAGACTGGGTGGCCCAAGAATCGGAACAACGCCTGCGGCACATGCGTTTGGTGGAAAGTTTTGTGGCCGTCACGAGTACCTATGTCCAGGACAAGCCAACGGCTGAACGCTTTGCGGAAACGGCACTTTTGATGTTTGATTTCATTGCCCGGATTAAGGAGAGAAAAATACCCCGTCGTCCTCGCTTGGGTTGGCGGCAAGTCAAAATGACAGTCGGAGAACCGATTTCAGTGAGCGATCGCTGGTCAACTTATCACAGCAGTCGTCAAGCGGCAAGACAATCGGTTACTCACCTGACACAAGATTTGCAAAAGGCTTTAGAGACGTTGATTTCTGTATAGGGTTAGGTGAACGCGATCGGATAGGCTAACCTACAGACAATTTCAGTGAAGAGAGGATGTTGTGAGGAAGCTTTATTTTTTGGTTCCTGGAACAGGCGGCAAATTTGCTTGTGGGGGACTTTGGGCAGAGTTAAAAACCCTAAATCTCGCTCAGCAGATTTGCAAGGCGGATGTGGTAACTTACCGCCAACGGGAAAAAGACACACTATTTCTCGATGACTTGCTGAAGGAAAACAATTTAGATGATGTGATTTTTGTCATTAGCTGGGGATTTGATGTTGCCAAACTCGCTACTAAATTAAAACCCTACAATGTTGTTTACCATGCTCATAGCGCCGGGTATGGATTTAGTCTTCCTTCCAGTATTCCCATCATCACTGTGAGCCGAAATACAATGGGATACTGGGGACAAAAGTCACCGAATTCCCTGATTTACTATTTACCGAATCAGATTGCAGATGAGTTTCGTAATTTACACTTGGAGCGGGATATTGATGTTTTAGTTCAGGCACGTAAATCATCTGAATATTTACTCCAAGAATTAATTCCAGCCTTGCAGCAGCAGTGTAATGTTGTGGTGCTTGATTCTTATGTTGAGGATTTGCCCGGACTATTTAATCGAGCTAAGGTTTATCTTTATGATTCGGCTGAATATTGGGCACAACAAAGGGTGAGTGAAGGGTTCGGTCTGCAACCAATGGAAGCGCTTGCCTGTGGTTGTCAAGTTTTTTCTAGCGTCAATGGTGGATTGTCGGATTATTTAGACCCTGGATTTAATTGCTATAAAATTGCCGGATATTCTAAAGAGTATGATGTACAGCGGATTATGAAAGTTATTGAGCAATCAGTATGGCTCACTTTTTCCGAACATTTTATTCAAGAATATCGTGCAGAAAATATCATTCATCGATTTCAAGTCATTATGAATGATATCAATGAATTGTTTGATATTAAAAAACATCATCAGCCCAATATCAAGAGCTTGACAGAACGGCGTATTGCCAAGGCAAGAGTTAACAGGATACTGGGCAAAATTAAACAGAAATATTTTAATTTTTAACACCCCATTAATGGAGCGATTTTGAATCATTCACGTCGCTTGCAGCGGGATGATTCCCTGGTCAAACACTTGGTTATTCGTGTCAATACCACTGATGAGGATGCGATCGCCATACACCTCATACGCCGCAAAACTCAGTCGTTCAGCCGAAGTTGCCGTCCAGGGTGATCGCCCTACAGGACGAGTTCCAGCCCCACCCCCACAAATCACATAGGTTGTGCCATCAATGGGACGAGTACGCTCATAATTGTGTTCATGACCGTTGATATACACCTGCACTCGGTATTTTTGGAATAGGGGCGTTAGGGTTCGAATTAACGGTTGATTCAGCCCATAGTGACCGGATGAGTAAATCTGATGATGTCCAAATACTACTTTCCAAGGGGTTTTACTGCGGCTGAGTTCTTTTTCTAACCAAGGGAGTTGAGCCTTCCAGTCAGCATTATGATTCGTATCAAGGGCAAAAAATTGCACATCCCCCCGCCGAAACGTGTAGTAACGCCCCGACATATTAAAGCCAGGATAACGGACTTGCTCGTCACCATTCCCGGTACGAATGTCATGGTTACCGAGGCAAGCTTGAAATTTGACCCCCTGTTGGAGCAATGCTTGATAGGGCTTCTCAAATACGGCCCCAATCTTTTCCATCTCGCCATTGTTATAAATATTGTCACCCGCCAAAATCACCAAATCGTAAGGATTTAGCTGATGATAGCGAGTCATCGCCGCCGCTACTGCGTATTGTCCAGCGGCACCCGTGCCGGTGTCGGCGACAGAGACAAAGCGAAGTAGGGGCGTCTCTTTTACAGGTTGGCTTAGGGCATCAGCCGAGGCTAAAGCAAGGTTGTCGGTATTCGTCGGACTGATATTCGGACTTTGAGGAGTCTGACTGCGGAGGAGTTTACTGAAAATCGCGACACCAAAAACACTCAAACTAGTCAAAAACAGAAACTGACGACGGTTAAAACTCATAGAGCTATAGCTTCAGATCGGGGGCAAGTTTGTTAGAAGTGATAGAGTTGTGCTGTAATGGCAGCTTTGGGTAAGAATCTATCGCATTTGAGTTCAAAGGCGCTGCCTGGGAGGAGGTTCTAATGTCAGACAATCAACAGAAGCAGCCAAAATCAGAAAGTTCCCCACCTCAAACACCACCAATATCTTCAGCGACAGGTCCATCCACAGGCAAGACGGTTGGGCGCACTGAAAACCAAGAGCAGCCGTTTTTCAAGGCTCAAACCCTTAAAGTGTTGCGAGGAACGATTGGACTACTAGAAGGTGTTGTGCAAAAACTGGAAGCAGAACCTGTTCGGGAGATTCCCCCTCAGCCGATGTCTCCGACAATAACGCCGTCCGCACCTGTTTTGGACACTCCGATAGCGACACCCGAAACGGAGTCGGTGCATCGTGCATCAGAATCCATGGTGGCTGATATCCCAACCGTTGTGCCAGAAGTACTGGTTCCGGATACCCCCACCGTCGTGCCAGAGGAAGTTGGTTCTGATACCCCAACCGTCGTGCCAGAAGTTGCCAGTTCTGATCTTCCCGCTATCACACCCGAAGTCTTAACACAAGAATCTGTTGTTGAACCCGTCTCCCAAGTAACGCCGACGAGGCTGCTTGATCGCCTACTGCCCACCTTTGACAAACTTCAGGTATTTTGGGATGGAACCTTAGCGAAAGTTCGCTCTTTACTACCTGCCGCTTGGAATCAAAAGCTATCCGATTGGGCATTAACGAGTGCGATCGCAGGTATTGTTGTGATCATCATGGTGACCACAGCCGCACTCCTCCCAGAAACACCCGCACAAGAGGCGAAAGCGCCTCCCAATACCATTGATGCACCCCCCGAATTGAAAGCCCCCAAACCACCGCAACCGGTGGAAGTCATACCCCCTCCTCAGCCAGAACTGACTCCTGAACAAAGCCTAGTCGCCTCCATTCAACAGCAAGTGGCTGAAATTACAGATCGCTACGGCAATGGGCTGATTCAGTCCATCGAAGCCAATTTTATGGCCAGTCGTCTCATGGTCAAAGTGAGCGATCGCTGGTATCAACTCAAAGAGTCTCAGCAGAATAAGTTAGCAGACGAAATC
>DATNQL010000903.1:0-14225 GCA_036704025.1 Stenomitos sp. | reverse complement strand
AGAAATCCGGTAAATCTTTGTGGGTTTTGACATCCACAGGTTTGGGATAAGCGGCGGTATGACAGAAACTCTGCATCACCAAATCCGCACTGAACCCTAAACAAGCGAGTTCTTTCAATTCGTCGCGAGTCATCGGGCCGGTGGTATCCTGAGAACCAACGGTCGTCATCAGGGGTTCGCAAGAGGTACCGGGACGCACACCGGGTAAACCGCAAGCTTTCCCTACCATTTTTTGTGCCAGAGTAAAGCCTTTGCCCGTATCCGTTGGCATGGTGGGACGGGTGAACAGAGTGCTGGGTTCTAATCCTAAAGCTTCGCGCGTTTTATCGGTGAGACTGCGCCCAATTAATAAAGGAATCCGTCCACCCGCCCTGACTTCATCGAGAATGGTGTCAGGCTTGAGGGTAAAGGTGGAAATCACTTCTCCCGCTTCGTTGGTGATTTCTCCTTTATAAGGATGGATGGTAATTACCATCCCCGTTTCCATCTGGCTGACATCACACTCAATGGGTAATGCCCCGGAATCTTCAGCCGTGTTGAAGAAAATTGGCGCGATCGCACTTCCTAAAATATATCCCCCAGCCCGCTTATTCGGGACATAGGGAATATCGTTGCCAATGTGCCACAGCACGGAGTTAATCGCAGATTTGCGGGAGGAACCGGTACCCACAACATCCCCCACATACGCCACAGGATGCCCTTTTTCCTTGAGTTGGGCGATCGTTTCGATGCCTCCTGGCATTTTGGATTCCAACATTGCCAAGGCATGTAAGGGGATATCCGGGCGAGTGGTGGCGTGGGGTGCGGGGGATAAATCATCGGTATTCGTCTCTCCCGGCACTTTGAACACGGTAACGGTAATCGCTTCCGCGAGTTTAGGGTGAGAGATAAACCACTCGGCATTTGCCCAAGAATCAATTACCTGTTTGGCGTAGGGGTTGACATCCGACAAGGCGAGAACGTCGTGAAAGGCATCAAACACCAGTAGTGTCTTGCTTAAGGCTGCTGCTGCTGAGGCTGCCATTGATGGATGGCTTGATTTGAGTAAATCAATCAAGGAATGCACATTGTAACCCCCCATCATTGTGCCTAAAAGATTTACCGCCCATTGGGGAGTAATTAGGGGACAGGTGATTTCGCTTTTGGCAATCGCCGTTAAAAACCCAGCTTTGACATAAGCCGCCGGATCGACACCGGGAGGAACGCGATCGCGCAACAATGACATTAACGTCTCTTCTTCACCCGGTGGCGGATTTTTCAGCAATTCGCACAGTTCGGCAGTTTGTTCGGCGTTCAGCGGCAGGGGGGGAATACCCAAAGCGGCTCGTTGGGCAACGTGTTGACGATAAGATTCAAGCATCAGCGTAATCTCCTGGAGGTAGCTACCTGCAAAATTTTGCCAGTTTCTGTGAAGTTTCTCAAAGCAAAAGCTTACTGCCACGCTAACGCTTTTGGCTGTTGACGGCGAACGCATTTTATTGTGGAGTCATGGTGCGTTATATCAAATACCTAAATGTTCGCTACAAATCACTCTCCGCGTCGGGAGCGTCCCCCTGTCTCCGTGTCTATCTCAACTACTAAGCTGTGACGCATTTAAGAAAGCCTATTTCCACACCCTACACCCTACACCCTACACCCCACACCCCACACCCCTGATGACAATTTCGCTATGGCAATTTAGCGGCACATCAGCTTATGTTTGAACGCAACTCGGTATCAGGTGTGGCGTCACTCAACTGTCGCCAGCCAAAAAAAAGGCGATCGGTATGCGATCGCCTAACCTTTGACTTGAACCCGGCAAATCTGCCGTTGTTGAGAAGACTATTGCAGGGGAAAAGCCATTTTCTCTTGCTTCAAAAGATTCACTAGCTTTTCATCCCCATTCGCCTGGGCAATTTGCATCCGGCGTTCTAAGCTGTTGCGAATATTAGTCAGGTGAGTTCTCGTTAGCTGATTCAACTCTTTTTCTCGCTCCCGCTTATGGAAAGCAGGCAATGTGCAGCGTGCTGCCGTAGAAGACACAGCAACAGCGGGTTTACCCGTGCAGTAAGCCACACCCCGATATTTCAGATTGCTTACCGGTGCGGGTTCGGGAATGTGTCTCAGATAATGGGATTTCCAATTTTGCCCGCGATAGGTACCTCCGATATCTCCTTCCATGACTTCGAGCATGGGGGTTGAATTTTCGTAGTTAACACCTCGGTAAGAGAGTTTCATATCCTGTGCCTCCAAATAGCTTTTTGATAGAGTTTTTTAGCGATTGATATCCGTCAATTCGAGAACTAGCTTCCTACTGATTTGTGATTTTGCCTAGATTCCCAATTCAAGACGAAATTCAAAAAAATATTTCTGTATCCAATTTAACAATTTTTGGGTGATTGAGGTGAAATGTTAAAAAATCAACACAATTTTCTCATCGAGTGACTTCTCACCGAGGGGGAAAACGGGTGGGATAATATCATTCAGGTTTGCCAGAAAACCCAACCCACGATTATCCTAAGAACGCTATTTCCTTGTTTGGGGCGGTTAAGAACCATTGTTTGATTTTTTCGATATTTTGACGGCTCGTTACCGAAGTCACGCTCAAGCCTCTGAGCCTCTCTATGATGGTTGGTCGCTCGAACAGCGCGATCCTGAGGTGATTAAAGCTTGGATGCCTGTGTGGGAATGGTTGTACCACTCTTACTTTCGAGTTCAAACAGAGGGCTGGCATCACATTCCCCCAGAGGGGAAGATGCTGATTGTCGGTACCCATAATGGCGGCTCGGCTTCACCGGATACTTCGATGTTTATGTACGATTGGTTCCGTCGGTTTGGTTATGAACGTTTAACCTACGGACTGATGCACCGCTTGGCTTGGAAAATCCCTAACGTGGGGAGGTTAGCCGCTCCCGTTGGGGCGATCCTCGCTCATCCCAAAACGGCGATCGCAGCTCTCCAAAAAGGTGCCGCCGTTCTCGTTTATCCGGGCGGGGCTGAAGATATGTTCCGTCCCCATCACCTGCGCGATCGCATTTACTTTGCAGGACGTAAGGGATTTATTAAATTGGCTCTGCGGGAAGAGGCACCCATTGTGCCTGCCATTTCTCACGGTGCCCACGATACTTTGATGATTCTGGGAGATTTTTATCAGCAAGCCCGACAACTGCATGAATGGGGTGTTCCCTTGTGGTTTGACCCCGATATGGGTGTGTTTCCGATTTATTTGGGCTTACCTTGGGGCGTCGGCATTGGCCCTTTGCCAAATATTCCTTTACCTATACAGATCCATACCCGTGTTTGTGCACCGATTGTGTTTGAGCGGTATGGGCGGGAAGCCGCGAGCGATCGCGATTATGTCGATGCCTGCTATGAGCAAGTTTGTACTCAGATGCAACGAGAACTTGACGACTTAATTGAGCAACTGAACAGCACGGAATAATCCTCCTAGATGTTCAATGGTGTCCCTTAATACATTCATGCAAATTGATTGTATCGGGTTTAACATTCTGCGATTTTCAGTGCATTATTTTCATGCAAATTCTACATTAATAAAAATATCTTTGTAGTGGCTTATACAGCCTTAATTAGAGTTTTTGATTTAAGGAATCGTTCAATAAACCTGCAATTCAAAAACATAAACTATCAATTTCGTGATAGGAATTTTTTAAAATTAATATTTCTTTAAATTACATCCAGTAGTGACTGAACTTTCGATAGATAATCGTAAATAATCATCGCAAATTTTTATTAAGAGACCTATAAAATTAGAAGAAAACAGCTTACACCTGAGATTGGTAGTCGGTTCTCTCAGTCTGTCTTCTAATCGTTAATTGAACAGCGTATGTCTACAATTGGCTTTCTCAGAGACTTTCCCTTGCCAGAGATATTTCAGTTTATCGATAAAGGCCGTAAAACTGGCGTGCTGAGACTTCGGGCTTTGCCAGATTATTCATCCACCATGCCATCAGTCCATTACATTTGGATTTATCAAGGTCGGATCGTAGCAGCAGCAAATCGATTAGACCAACAAGGATTAATTTCGCTGATTAAGCAACGCCATTGGGTCAGTCCGCAGGTAGCCACAAAGCTATTCCAACTCTATCCAAACGATCAACCTTTGGGCTTGTGTCTGAAAAATCAAGGTGTTTTACAGGATGAACAGTTAAAACATCTATTTCAAGTGCAGGTCTTGCACCAAATTTGCGCCTTATTCCAACTCAAAGATGGTCAGTTTAAGTTGGATCAGAATGTGCCGATACCCATGCGAGAAATGACGGGTTTGAGCGTACCATCAGCCGTTGTCAATCAATATGCTTTGATTCAAGTCCTGTTAGAAAAAATAGAAACCCGTTGTTTAGATCGTTGTTTGGGTTTGACAGGCTTGCCTGCTTACGCACATTAATCAAATGGTGAAAGACATCAGAATAACCTAACCCCCAACTCCTCATCCTCACTAAAGCTCCGGTCGCTCCGGTTCCCACCTCTTCCTAACCCTCCCCTACGAGAGGGGAGGGAAATGGAAAAAATTTGTTAGCTGGAAGGGGAGTCAGAATCAAAGGTGGTAAGCATCAAAGGTAGGTATGTTGTCGCGCTCTTAAGAGTACCTGCTACGCTAACATGTTGGGGTTCAATCCCCATTAGTGACCGGGTCACTGATAACTGATCACGGGTCACTACTTAAATTGTTACGCGATCGCTCCTCTGATGGAACAACTGTCCCTGCCCTTGACTCTACCCAATCCTGAGCTAGACAAAGTTGCTTGGTTTCAGGAAATATTGCAAGCACTGGAGGTGAGTCGTCACCCAGCATGGCCTGATGGCTTCGGCTTATCGCTGCGGAAATGGCTTTCTAGGCAGGGACATTCTCCCATTAGAACCCTCAGTCTATTTTCGGGTGGGGGTGGGCTGGATATTGCCTTCCATGACTGCGGTTTTCAGAGCGTGCAGATGATTGAACTGGAAGCCAAGTACGTGCAGACGCTCAACCACAACTCCCAGCCAGGGAAATGGCTAGAAAATTCCAGTGCTGTTTGCATTGATATTCGAGAATATTCTCCCCATCCCGATTTAAAAGTTGATTTCATCATCGGTGGCCCCCCATGTCAAACCTTCTCAGCCGCAGGCAGGAGAGCAGCGGGAGTGGCTGGAACCAGTGATGCTCGCGGGACTCTGTTTCAAGAGTATGTCCGCATCCTTAAAACGCTTCAACCTAAAGGATTCTTGTTTGAGAACGTTTACGGAATCACGGGAGCGCAAAACGGAGAAGCTTGGAAAGAAATCCAAATAGCATTTAAACAAGCGGGGTATACCATCCATTTTCGGGTGCTTGATGCGGCTGATTATGGCGTACCCCAGCATCGAGAACGTTTATTTATTGTGGGATTGAGAGAAGGAAGTTATCAATTTCCCTATCCCACTCATGGGCCAGATTCTCCAGGTTGTGAACCCTTCTATACGGCAGGAGAAGCGGTTCAAGGGGCTGATATCTCAGAGGCTGATGAAGGGATTGATGGTCGGTACGGGCACCTTTTAACCGATATTCCACCAGGGTTGAACTATAGCTTTTATACCGAAAAAATGGGACATCCTCAGCCAGTGTTTAGCTGGCGTTCCAAGTTCTCTGATTTTCTGTATAAGGCTGACCCAGAAATTCCCGTGCGGACGATTAAAGCGCAAGGGGGACAATATACAGGCCCTTTTAGTTGGGACAATCGTCGGTTTACCCTTGCAGAACTCAAACGGCTGCAAACTTTTCCTGATGATTATGAGATTGTGGGGAATCGTCAAGTTTGTATTGAACAGATTGGGAATTCAGTTCCGCCACAACTCGGGCGAATTTTAGCGCTGAGTATTTTAGAGCAAGTGATGGGGGTGAAGTTACCATTTCCCATGCATTATTTACCTCCATCTAAGAAGTTGGGATTTAGGTCGCGTAAGCGTCAGTTGACACAGAGATATGCTCAGAAAGCTAAAGATGCAATCGCACTCCTTTACAAGACTGAACAGCCAACCCCAAAGTTATTACCAACCTATGTTATTTATGAGCAAGCTGTACGATTCTTATCTTCTGATTTTGGTTGGAGTGCAAATCAAGTATTCAACAGCATCAAGATTAACCTGAAATATGAATTGAACCCTTCTAGTTGGATGATTACAGCCCAAAAGCATGATATTTGGGAAGAAGAATATCAATATGTTATTGAAATAAATCCAAGCGTTGGCTATGAACAGTGGGTTTTAGGTAATACTCAAGTCAAGCTATGTGCTAATAACTTAGATAGACATATATTTACAGCACTATGGAAAGCGTTTGAGGAAAAATTAATTGAATTGACAGGAATGGCTGATTTAGTTCAGCTTTCTGGCTATTACCAGTACAGTTCCAGGATTAGAGGAGTTTTGAACTTTAATCCCAACTTAAAGGTTGAGAAATTTTGGCGTATTGTTCAACATGTTGTCGAAGGAATAGGCGTTGCAACCCAACTATCAGCACAAGGATTGGGATTACTCTGGGACGTTAATACTGATGATGTATTTTCTTATCTCCAGTCTTTACGCCATCTGGGGTACGAAGTCAGAAATCATAATACAAATTCTCAAATCCCTAAAGGTGAGTATTTAATTCCCTATGCATTTCCCACATTGAATCCAAAAAGTGTGCAATTGCGAAAAAATTTCAGTGAACTTCCAGTAAGTACACTATAAGCCTTGATACAGGGAGCATATCACCTTTGTCAGTCCTCACATTAGAGGATGTCTGAAAAGTCGCAATTGTCATTCTGAGTGGAACAAAGCGGAACGTTCGCAAAGCGTTCCCGAAGGGGAGAATCTAGGCTTAGCGTTGTCATATTGGGATGCTTCACTACGTTCAGCATGACATTTAGATACTTCTCACACATCCTCTTAAATCCCTCTCCCCGTGGAAGAGGGACTTAGCGAAGTAGCACAAAGTGCGGGCTGTTCCTCGTTATTAAAACTCTTGTGGAGTGGGCATCTTGCCCGTCCCAACGGAAGCAATTTAAATGTGGAATAGCGTAAAAACTACTATTAGGATTTCGCGCAAAAGCTTTCTGCACAAAGGCTTCGCCTCTACAAAATCAATCCTTTTTAAAGAGTACCCTGGCGGGGTACTGCCAACCCTAGAGAACCCCTGCCATGATACAGACATGACAAGCCAAGGACGGATGAACTGAAAGCAAAAAAGCTCGAAAGCGAATCTCCCAAAAGTTTGTTTAGTAGTCCAACAAGCTTACCAAACAAAAGGATAACTATCATGGCAAACGTAAACGCTCTGCAAAATGCTGCTGTTGCAAGTGCTGCTCTCTCCCCACAACCCAAGCAACATACTGACAGCGAAACCTACTCCAAAGGTATTTTGGGTCCAGTCTACTTCACACTGTCTAAACTGAATGTTCAAGGTTCCAACACAGCTCCTGCTGATCTTCATCAATCACAGTACATCGTTGCGTCAGATGAAGAGTTTATCATTAGCGTGGATATTGAATTCAACGCCAGCCCGCTCGCTAAACTTCTAATGTGCTTAGGTACAACGATTAGCGTTGATTTTGGCTTCGAGGGTTTTGGTGCCGCACCTGAAGCAGACGTCAAAGCCAGCATCGTGACGGTGAAAGATACATTGACCTACACTATCTCCAAGAAACTGACTCCAGAGCAAGCCAAGCTAACTGCTGGACTCTATGAAATTGGTGCTACAGTCACCGTTGGTCCTGGCACCCATGCTTGCGATCAGTACGTCTATGGGTATGGCTACATTGAAGAAATCCTTCTCCAAGTTTACCCCGCGATGTAAGTTTAGGATGAACTAAACCTCAGCGTTTATAAAGTGAGTGTTGTTACTTCTGAGGTACCCAGAAAACAACACTCTGACTGGCAGGTACGAGTAACCTGCCAGTTTTTTCCGCGAGAATCAGTAGAGTGATTACCCAATCCATTCAAAATAGAGAAACCTACGGGTTGCAAGTATCTTGGCTATTTATGATGAGCAAATTCAAGGCACAACAGCTAATTAATCGGTTCGGTTTGCCTCTGCTAGCAAAGTGAGGAAAAGGCGATGACTACATCACTCAAGAGTAATAGCCTAACCAATAGAAACAGTAAAAAAAGTGATGACTTGACTAGAATTAAAGGAATCGGAATCACCAAACAAAAATGGCTCAGAGAGTTGCTCAATATTCATACCTTTCAGGACTTGGCTAAGCTCTCAGTTGATGAAGTTGAGTCACGCCTAAAAAAACAAGGCCATACTGTCTCAAAAAGTGAGATTCAAGGATGGATTGCTCAGTCTCAAGCACTTGCTACTGCGGATTTATCCTCACAGCAGCTTGTTGAGTCCTCTGATAGAGAAGAAGAGCAATGCTTAAATCTCCCCACTCAGGAAAATGAATTATCCCAGCACGTCATGGCATTAGCAGATGCAGAAGCAGAGAAACCGTTAGATTGCTCAAATCAAGAAAGTGAATCATACCAGCAAGTCATAGGAGCAGCCCATGCAGCAGATAAAGTAAACGTTTCCCCTTTCATCCCTCAAGATGAATGGCAGACATTTGCTTCATTTAGAGTAGAGTTTCAGTCCCGCACAATTGAAGGGCAGGGAGAGGAACAAAGAACGAGCATTCACTACATAGAAGCGAACAAATGTCAAAATTGGTCTGAAATTGGAGCCGATCAACTCCAAGAGTGGATGCTAGAACAAATCAGTGAACAGATGTGCCAGTCAATTGCCGCCGAGAGTCCATTAGCGGCACTACCAATAACGCTAGAAATCACTCAAATACGAGCTTTTCAACCTCATCAAACTTCAAGACCAATGGTTGTTGAAAAGGGGAATCGAGTGTTCCCACGCCCTCTGAGCCGTGAGGCACCTTTTGCGCTTGAAGTCGGGTTTAATCTGACTGGATTGACGGCGCTTCATCTGACCAATAAGCAGGTTGGATACTACGCTCAATTTCACGTTCGTAATCGCATGACGGGTGAAGTCACCCATGTAGGTGATACAGAACCGGCTACTCTCACAAAAGGGCAACTCTCTTATACAGCGGTGCTCAATGAAATCATGTTGGAACCGGGGGTTTACCGCTTACAGGCGGTCGTGAAACTTCAATGTGTACCCGCGACTCTAGGCAGCTTCAAGGTGCCACTACTTCAAGTCGTCTAGCTCAGTCTTTTAACCATGAACTCTTTCAATTGGGAAAGTTTTTTAAGACAGTGGAGTCGAGAATTACTAGAATCTATTACGGATAACCTAGAAAAACTGCCATCAGAAGTCATTGAATCTAAATGGTTAGGTTATCCGGGTGCAACAGAGAAGCAAATTGCTCGTGCTGAAGCTCGTTTGGGAATGGCTTTACCTCCCTCCTATCGAGAGTTTCTCAAAGTCACCAACGGTTGGCGTCAGACAACACCGTTTATTTATCGACTCTGGTCTACTGAAGATATTGAATGGTTTTCAGTCAGACATCAAGATTGGATTAATGCTTTTGTCGAACGATATGGGAATAGCTCTCTCAATCTAGATCTCTCCGGCAATGGTCGTCTTGTCACTCCTTCGATTCCTGATGCAGACTATTTGATTTATGGAGATGAACAAGATTGCAGTAAGTTGCGAGTCGAATATCTGCACAAGGTTCTAGAAATCAGCGATATTGGGGAGTCAACTGTCTATCTACTCAATCCACAAGTGATGACTGAGGATGGAGAGTGGGAGGCTTGGTTTTTTGGTGATTGGCTGCCAGGAGCGGATCGATACCGCTCTTTCCAAGACATGATGCTGGCTGAGTATGAAAATTTCTTAGAATTAAGAGAAAATTCTTCACAGCCAGTCGAGAAATCGACCGATATACAGACAACAGAAAACGGACAGTCTCTACCGGACACCCAGTGTTCCAATCAGCCATTCACTGTCTACCACACGAAGGGAGCCTCGACTGTAGAAAAAGCAGAAGGAGTCTTACCTTTGATTGCACCCAGCTCTGAAAAAGGGGTATCCTTACACTCAGTTAAGGAATCGACCGATATTACGGCTGAAGAACACCACTCCACACCTGTTGGCAACAAACAATGGTCGTCCCTCGCCTCATTTACGGTAGAGTTTCAAGTGAAACAGCTTCACTCTGGGGCAGAGCAACGGGCTATCGTTTGCCATATCGAAACCGACACTGTTAAAATCATCGGGTCTACTCTAGAGAGTAAGCAACTCTGTCAGTGGATGTTAGAGCAGCTTAATCCAGCGATGCGATCGCTCGATACCGGCGATTCCTCATCTCGGTGATACAACACTTCCCCGACTCCGAAGCAGGCTTCTTAAACAACCATGTGCTTAGACACGAGCTTAAAATCATCAGGGATGTACTAATTGCAAATACTTCTCCTGCTTCAATAGGTACCTTTCATTCCTACTGAAAAGTTAAGCGAAAATTTATCAATAACATTGATGATGGTTTTAATATTTCTGAAAATCTCCACCTAGATAAAAAAAGAATTATGAATTTAGTAGTGTTTATTAAGGCAGTAAGAAATAATAGCAGTATCAAATTGTTTGTAACATAGATGATTTGAATTTTTTTTGCTTAAATAAAGACGGGGATTGCTGAGCAGTTCAGGGTCAGCTACACCATTACCTATTGGTACTCAACGAAGGCAGCATTGATAACCAACAAACTCAGCGCTCATCTCCCTAGTGATACAGCGATAGTACCTTCAGAGTTCATATTATTTACTCTGAGCACTAAGGATTGTTCATTACTTCTACCTACACAAGATGGTAGGTCAACAATATAAGCTTCGGAGTGTATCTATCAATTCGGATGCATGTAATGAAAGAGGTTTTTGATACACATGGCAACTACCAACTTAAGCAATGTTATCCCTGTTACTGAAAGACCAACCTCTGGGACAAAATCGTTAAAATCTTCATTCTCTAAAAACCTTGAGCAACATTCAATACTACGCCCTGGAGCCATTGAAAATCTCATTGAAGGCATTTTAATTCTCAGTGATCAAAGAGAGCTCATTTATGCCAATGATACAGCGCGTCGAGTGTTGCGCCAGTTGAACCAATATCGGTCACCTGTTAATTTAGTCCCTATAGAAATCTGGCATGTTTGTCAATCGTTGATTCAAAGCCGCAGTTTATTTCCCAATCAACGTTGGCAAATGGAGTCTGAAATTTTGACTGATGACTTTACCACCTTAAATATTCGAGCTAGATGGCTGAGATTAGAAACAATCCAACATCCCTGTATCTTGATTACTGTGGATGATCGGTATCAAGTGATCGAGAATATAGCTCTCGAAGAAGCGCAAAAATATGGGCTGACTTCCCGCGAACAAGAGGTGTGGTTGCTTCACCGAGCGAACTACCCCTACAAAAAGATTGCCTCAGAATTGTGCATTACGCCGAATACCGTTAAGAAGCACATGAAAAGTATTTATGCCAAACAAAAGGAGATTTGTGGTATTGATAACTAACAACTGTCTTTTGTCCAGTAACAGGCAACTTGACGGCTTAATCTGAAGACATACAACTTCTCTGCCACCTATGGGGTGAATTCCGAACACTCAACCTATGGAGCTGTAACTCTATCAATCAGTTGAGTTCAAGCATATGCTATCAATTGGGCATTCAGTTCGTCAGCGAAGTTAAAAGTCTCAGTTGCTCAACGGAGTCAAGAGCAATCAAGTAAACCCGACTTGCGAGATTCTCAAAGTTGTCTAATTCTTCAGGAGTAAAGGAATTGGGTGCTAGAGCATTCCATTGAATTCCCGTTGAGTCAACACTCAGACACAGTTCACTATCAAAGGAACTCAAATTCACCGTCAGTCTTTTCCCCTGTTCAGGGTTACTTGGAGTCAAGCCCAACAGTAGGGTACATTGTGGATGGTCAAAGCTGAAATACATCGTGTCGGCTTCCATCCAACCTCCTCCACCCTGAACAGGAAAATGTTGGCGGTACGCCCGTACTATACGACGGCAAAAGCCTCCAAGGGAATTAGCGCTCACTGCTTACCTCTGGTTAGATTTGAGGGATGATCCTAAGTTTCGTTAAAAAGATAATAGCGCTCATCAACCCTCAGTAGGATATAAAGGAAAAATCTCATAGATCCCAATTCGAGAGAATGTTGCTGGATTGAATAGCTCATGAAGGGTTCTCACGTCCAGATTGCCCCTATAAACTGTAATCTCTCTCACCTCACCGTGTTTACGACCGTTTCTGATCTGGAGCATCCAGAAACAATTCTGGATCAGCACGAACCATTTTCACTACAAGTTATGGTTGAGTTTGGGGGGCCTGGTGCGATCGCTCTAATGCCTTTGAGTCTGTGTATTAAGGTAAGCTTTTTTGCAGAACCTTGTGGTTTGGGTTCCAAACTTGAGCTAGGTGATAGTTTGGTTGATACATCCGCGAGGACGTTTACCTATACTCCTACACTAACGATTGCGACACCTGCATCCGTTGGGCTAGTGGCTGAAGGAATTTACCAAGTTACAGCCGTACTGCACGTCGGTGCCTTAAATTCACCCGCCTTAATCATCGGCTTCATCGATGGATTAATCATACAAATCTATGATTAAATCAAGAGGGGTTGGGGGAGAGATCACTTCATTCCTTGATATACTCGCCCCTGTTCAAGCTCAACAGAAGCCAATAGAAAAGCCCCAGAGGAGCGAACCATCTGGGGTGGAACTGTTAAGCCTTATTCTTTTCACAGGGAGGACTGATTGCTCCGGGGAAGTTGAAAATCAGCTTAGAAAGATCATTCTAATCACTATTTTCATCGCCTAATCCAGCACTCAATATCTACTGTATTAATCCCTTCATTTTTCTCCTCTCAGAGTAATAAAAAACTGAAAATGGGGTTCAAGCAAAAGTCTAAAATGCCCTAATGACCCCTACTAGAGCGCCTAAAAGTAGGACAAGGATAGACAAAGAATTTATACCGAAACCGAGCGTCCGTTTTTCTGCCGCTTGATAGTAACCCCAAGCATATAAAATGCGTCCAACTATCCAAGCTACTCCAATTCCTGCGCCCCAAATGGGGCTAACAAATAGAGAAAATAACCACAAACTGGGTAACAAAAGAATGAGTTGCTCTAGGGTATTTTGTTGGACTCGAAACACTCGTTCAAAATCTGGATCTCCCGAAATTTGAGGTACAGGTACTTTATATTTGACTCTGGCTCTGCCAACATTAGCCGTCAGAACGAAGTAAAGAATTAGGCTTAAAAGCGTCACCAAACTCGGAAAAATAAGTGTTTTTAGTTCAATCATGGCAACCTATTCTGAAAATGAGTCGAGGCAGAGCATAAGCGTAAGTCATACTAAGCCCTCTAATCGCTACATAACCTTTTTAATTTTACTGGGGTTTTACAATAGAACCCATGAATAATATTGCTTTAGTCTGATTATCACGAATGACACAGAAGAAAGGTCGATCCGCAACTAAATGAGGGGGTGAGGCTCTTGTCCCCATCTGTACGGATGTTGCTCCAGCCGCTTCACTGCCTTCTTCATTCACTTCAAAAAATGTGTTGTGTTTAACTCGAGTAATGTAAGCTGAGCGAGGAGTCATTCCTGTAAAATCAGCTCGGTTCTTATCAAAAGCAATCGCCATCCCCAGAGTTTTTAAAGTGTCATTCAGTTCAAGCCCATAGTCTAATCTGAAGCGAGGTAACCCAACGAGGACTTGCTGCGATTGAAACTGGTTCATCCATTGCTCCCAGTTTTCAGGATTCAGGTTTTTATAGAATTCTTGGAGACTAACGTTCTTTTGGGGCAAAAAGATATACAAACTTAATCGTTCCTGCCCATAGGGCAACGTTACAGCCTGAAATAAGGAATTGGCATAGTAGCCATATTGAGCCTGTTGAAACATGATCGGGTGCGGCTTCTGAGTCCCATCCAATAAGGTAAAGGGCAACTCTTGCGTTTTAGTTTTATCGAATGGTATCGTCCAGAGTCCTTTGAAATAGATGGCGTTGATCAGAAAAAGAATAGTATCGGGTTCAATCTCCTTACCATCAATGATGGTATCAATTTTTCCATTCGTACTCTGTTTAACCCAAGTATTAATAATAGATGGAGTACTGGGGTCATTAAAATCTAAATCGGTTATCTTTGCTCCATAGAAGTCCCGATTTCTTTGCAGGAATTCTGGAAGAAACGGTTCACCTTTTCTCGCCCACAGGGAGTTAGCGAGGGAAAGCTGCACTTTGGGAAGATCGG
>DATNQL010000902.1:0-2582 GCA_036704025.1 Stenomitos sp. | reverse complement strand
AAAATAGGTACCCTTCTTACCGAGCAAGGGCGGCCATGAACTGCTCTCGTTCGCTGGGGCTTAACTGCTGTAACTGTTGCAATAACCCTTCCCACTGAGGCTTCGCTTCCACATCAGGCTCCGTCGCTGGCGGCAGCTCAAACAACAACTCATCAATCGCCTCCTCAATCGGTCGTCGCTTCTCTTCCGGTGTGCAACGTTCATACATCTGACGTAAAGTCTCAACCTTATGCCCCATCGCATAGGCTAACGACCGAAATTGGGCATCATTGAGTTGCACTTGATACGCCCAAGTCGCCCAAATATAGCGCATCGTATGAGGCGTAATTCGCTTGCCAATCAAGCGATGACTTGTTGTGTCATACGAACCCGCGAACCCAGGCTCATCGGCAAGAATACCCAGTTTGGGTGCGACCAACAAATAGCCCCATGACCACAGTGCTGCATTATTACCCGTTGGCAGACAGCAGGCATCACCCGGATTGAAAGAAGCGCGTCCAGTTGTCACCCATCGTCCCCGGCAACCGATAAGTTCCGGCTGCCACCAATCATAAATTATTGAATTTGTGTAACCCGCAGGCAGGAACCAGCCGTACAAATAGCGTTCCACATAATCATAGAAACAGCTACCATCAGCGAACTGGCGGTTGGAAATCACAATGGATTGTGCCCCGTGCGTTTTGCGAGTTTTGTAATCCTGAACATCTAGCACCCACACACCTTGAGGATAGTGCGTTTTCTTGTGGATATAGGTAAAGTAGAAATAATTGTCTTTAAGCGTTCCGTCCCGACGTTTTTCCCGCACCTCATCAGGTGGCACTCCTTCCGGACGGGTAATCGGGCAGCAAAGACCAATACGAGCTGTGCGATACTCTTGTTGTCGTCTGGCTGGCAGCTCGGTCAGAAATGACCACTTTAAGTAATGCTGGTGACTTTTGGCAATGAGTCCGCCCCCACGGAATAGCCCGCGACTGGTTCTTGGTCGGCATTCAATCCGCAAGGGTTCCACAATCTTCGCTCTGACAACCGCAAGCGCCGTCTCACCTTCTGCCGTATCCGGCCACTTTTTCTCAAAATCGGAAACCGAGCGCCGATTTTTAGTCCACTCCGTGATTTCCTTTCTCACTTTCTCACTTTGATTGTTCAGGACTTTGAATAGAGGAATCTGCTCGTAATCACTTTCAGTTTCCACCTCATCCCTGTAGAGAAACTTGGCAGTCGCTAAAAGCGCACCAAGCTTGTTGCGTCGGGTTTGGGGACTTTTCGAGTGGATGACTTCTCTTAAGAAGGAGAAATAACTACACAGCCAAGTTTCAAGGGTTTGCTTATGCTGTTTCCAAAGTTTTTCCTGTTGTCTTGTCGTTAGACCCTCTAAGTCGTCTAACGTCACTAGAGGAAGCAATTGGGACAAGCTCAGTTGCTCCAGCTTAATGGGTGGCATTTGGTAACGAGAGTACCACCCAAGCATGAGACGTAAATCCTTGATGTACGCAGAGGCTGATGAATCCTCAATCGGCTCAATCACCCGACTTGGCCATTCCGGGGAGGTCAGGAACTGGAAAAATTGATCCAGTTCCTGTTGCAAACCCACAGGCGTCTCTTGAGGTTTCAGTCTATACTTCAGGTGTCGCGTCCGGCGAGTAGTCAGTGGGGTGTTGGAAGTATCGCCATAGGGATTTTTCAGGACGGGACAGCACTGAGCCTTCACCATAGCCTTCCACGAGCTTTTTTCTGGCCACCACTCTTGTTCCTGGCTCCAGCTTATAAGGTGTTTCATCCGATTGCCGTAAGTATTTTGAGTAGCTTTCGACGCTTTTTGATTCTCAAAAGCCTGCTGTAGGGTCTGACGCGCATTCAGTAGCACCTCGACTCCTAATGTTTGCAAAAACTGTTGGGCTTTTTGAGCGTCCACCTTCGTCATCTTTCTCCCAACGCTTGTTCGTTGGAAACCTAATTGTGTGGCCCAATATCTCAGAGTAGCACTGCGAATTTCATTGATAATTCGTTGAGCCTTTTCGGGAGGATGGGTAGCTATTATGTATTCTTCATATTGCTCAATAGCTGTCCAGCAAGACAGAGATTCCTGCATAATAAATACCTCTTAGATTGAATTAACAACTGTTCGGTTCACTTCAGGTCTTATTTAAGAACTAAGCTAAATTGAGTTGGGTCTTTTCAAGTCATAGAAATTTTGTCCCTCCCTGGCTCTCCCCGCCGTTATTTATTAATAATTAACTATTCTACCGTTGAACCCAACGAGTTCTTAGGAGCAAGACTTACTGAAATAATGAACTCTAGAACCCTTATTCATCAATGCATACGTCCATAGTTGGGGAAGTTTAATTAATAAATAATTTTCCTTCATCCAATAAAATGGAGGTCTTAAATAAATCCTAGGCATTGATTTTTACACCTTTATTAAGGACTACAATTGAAAGAGGTTTAACGGTCAGGATTGAAGTTAGAGGAATTTAGCTCTTACTTATGAGCTCAATAATTACAGTTCAAGAGAAAGCATCGTTTTCATCCACCTCGGTTTGGAGTTCAGTGATAGTTAACAGCCCCCGACCAATGCGCTCAAT
>DATNQL010000901.1:0-11460 GCA_036704025.1 Stenomitos sp. | reverse complement strand
CATGGCAAAGATCGGAGCAGTCGGCGAGGTTATTGCTCCCTAACGCTCTGAACAGCAGTTGCAGCAGATAGGCGGCTTCATTGGATGAGCGTCCCGAACTATAGGAGGCAATGCGTTCTGGAGACTGACGGAGGGCTGATGTGGCGATCGCATAAACGTCTTCCCAGCTAATTCTCTGATACTTGTCTGCTCCAGCGCGGTAGATGAGGGGATAACTCCATCTGCCTAGGCGATCGCATTGTTGCGAGTTGAGTTGTTGTAACTCATTAATCTTAAATTGACTGAAAAAATCGGGGGGGATGGCGGGTTGTAATTCGGCGGCGATCGCTTCTACACTTTTGGCACAGCGTTGTAAATATTCCCCCGCCTCATTGACAAAACCCCCTTTTTGTCCCCCCGTTCCCCAAGCACAGGACAAGCAGGCACTATGATGGTTCAGGGTTTGCCAGATCGATAATCCTTGGGGTGAGAGGATTTGTTCTAGCCAGTATTGCAGTACGGGTAAGCCCCCACCGGTGTTCGGCTCAGACATTTTATGATGTACTCCCCTGTTTTTGACCTGTTCCCCAAACACCTAGCCATCCGCGCCATTTAGGAGACATCAAACCTCAGGCAAAGGTCGAAAATCCCAAATCAGGGGGAATATCCTGAAGGCGTCCCTGTCCCACAGCCTGAATCGCTTCTTTCAGGGAAACATCTCCAGTGTAAAGCGCACGACCGACAATGACTCCATTCACACCCAACGGTTCAAGTGCCAGCAGACTCAACAAATCGGTTACGGAACTTACACCACCAGAGGCAATCACGGGAATGGAGAGACTACGCGCCAGTTCTCTGAGGGCGTCTAGATTGGGACCACTCAACGTACCATCCCGATGAATGTCAGTATAAATGATTGCCGCCGCTCCCAACTGACTCATCTGGTGGGCGAGTTCGGTTGCCTTAACCTCGGACGTTTCTATCCAGCCACGGGTGGCAACTAAGCCGTTACGTGCATCAATCCCTACAATAATTTTCCCTGGAAACTCGTTACACAGTTGCTGTACTAACGGGCGGTCTTCTACTGCCGCTGTGCCCAAAATCACTTGATGGACACCGATATCGAGTAATTGTGCCACACCCGTGCGATCGCGCAATCCTCCCCCCACTTGCACAGGCACGGGTACAGCCTGAACAATAGCTTCAATTGTCTTGGTATTAACCGGTTGACCCACTTTTGCCCCATCTAAATCAACAACGTGTAGGCGAGTGGCACCCTGTTCAACCCATTGTCTGGCAACATCGGTCGGGTTATCGTTAAAGACTTGCGATCGCGCATAGTCTCCCTGATACAACCGCACACACCGACCTTCAAGCAAATCAATTGCTGGAATAACTTCCATTTTTCATATCCAACGAACCCTTAATTAGCTTAACCAAGAACTTGCTCAACCTAGTTGTAATGATTGTTTGCATATAGAACTCACCGCCGAGGATTACGCTGAAGACAGGTCTCAACTGGAGGCAATTATGGCTTACATAGGAAATCTCGGTGCAGGTCAGCAAGTTTATATCGAAAATCAGGGATCCCAAACCCTGATGACGCTGACGAGTCGCAGCAATAGTCAGCAGCAAAGTCAAAGCAGCAGCTTTAATACGGGAAACTGGACTGTACCACCAACATTATTCTGGACTCCAGCAGGTTATGTTTTACGAATTGAATCTTCGTCTGGACAGCACTTTGTCCAGATTCAAGCTAACGGAATGAACCATCTCTCAACCGTACCTTCTTTAGTTCATGCCGATGTGATCTCTCTTGAGCAGGTTGCAGATGCCGCCTCATCCAGCCAACAATCAATAGAGTTTACACCGCTGATGGAGCCAATGAAGCCAATGGAGCCACTACCACCCATGAAGATGGGGGATATGGAAATGCGTATGAATCCAATGGAAATGCGTATGGGCAACATGGAACTTCGCATGGGAGAAAAGCCGCAAACCCATTCAGGGTCGCGATTCTGCTCTCAGTGCGGTCAATCGGTAAAAGAAAGCGATCGCTTCTGTAGCTCCTGCGGTCACCGCCTTACCTGAGACAATTAACATTAACATGACCTACTGTTTAGGCATTATCACCCGCTTTGGCCTCGTCATAGCTGCTGACTCCCGTACCAATGCGGGTGTGGATTATATTTCGACTTATAAAAAAGTCTTCGACTTTTCCCAACCAGGGGAACGTGTCATTTTACTATGTACCTCTGGAAGCCTTTCCATTACACAGGGAGTACTCACTCAGTTACAGCGAGATATCAAAAATCAGGAGGAAATGAGCCTCCACACCCTCCCCAGTTTGTATGATGTTGCCCGCTACATTGGGAATAAAGTTCGGCAACTTCTAGACGAAAACCGTCCCTGGTTAGAACGGGACAATATTGATTATCAGTGTAGCTTTATTGTGGGAGGTCAAATTAAGGGAGAAGAACCGCAACTTTATCTGGTTTATACCCAAGGAAACTTTATCCAGGCAACGAAAGAAACGCCCTTCTTCCAAATCGGAGAAACCAAATATGGTAAACCGATTCTTGACCGTACCCTCACCTACGAAATGCCTCTAGAAGCGGTAGCTAAATGTGCGCTTCTCTCGATCGATTCGACGATGAAATCCAACATTTCTGTGGGACCACCGATTAACTTAATGATGTATGAGGTAGACAGCTTTGTGGTTCGCCATCATTTACAACTGCGCTTGGGCGATCCCTATTTAGCCAAAATGCGTAGATTGTGGGAAATCTCTCTGCGTCAGGCATTTGATGCGATGCCTGATATTGACTGGCAACCTATTCTCGAAGATTCTCAAGACGATATTTTAATTGATTGAAAAGTACTAAATACGGTTGATCGACAAATGAACGTCCATCTGAGACTGGGCAACCTTGCCACTTTCAAGACTCGGCTGAACTGGAGCAAAGTTACCGACAACCGGGGTCGTATATTGCGGCAAAGGACTAGCAACTAAAGCCACATGACGGTCTGCCACAACTAACCCTTGAATCGGGTCATAACCTCGCCACCCTGCACCCGGCAGATACACCTCCGCCCAAGCATGAAGGTCGAGATTTTCTGCATCCAGGTCGCCTTCTTGATACCCACTCACAAACCGCGCCGCTAAACCCACAGCGCGACAAATCTCTATGAACAGGACAGCGACATCTCGGCAGGAACCCTGCTTTTGTCTTAATGTTACCCCAGCAGGCCAAGGGTCTCCCGTCTCGCGAATGATTTGTTTACAGGTTTCATAGAGATGTTGATTTAAGGCACCGAGGAAGGGTACGGTTTCACCTTGAACATTCTGATACAGTTCTTGCGCCAATTGTGCGATCGCCCCGTCTGCTCCCATCTCGTAAGATTGTCGATAAGGCTGTAGCTGATTCAGCACAGAAGTGGCATAGTCAAGGGGAAGCTGGGTTGCCCACGGTTCGAGCAGGTAGTCAAAGGGATTCGTGCGATATGTTTCTACCTCTGTCGTCACTTGTATCTTTAAATGCTCCGTGATCCCTGTGAACCAAATTTGTGCGATCGCATTTCCATCTAAATCTGTAAATTGGGAAACCTGAACGGGTTCCGGTTCTACCGTTAAAGCAAAGGAATAGAGTTTTTGCCAACTATCGCAACGAGGCCGCAATCGCAGCGTATGAGGTTTCAAAAAAACGGGCTGAGTGTAAGTGTAATTCGTCGAATGACCAATATGATAAAGCACTCTCAATCCTTGCTTCAGTTAATAGGTAACATGCAAAAAAACGTTGCCGCTATTTTATCTCCTACTCCATTAATTTCAGCTTGCAATTGATTCAAAAACTCATGCAAACCGATTTCAAAAATATCTTCTATAGTCAAATAGCCAAGTTGTGAACATAAGCGACCTAACGCTCGCTCAGCCGAATTACACCAGGTACCCGTTGGTGTTCCCGTAATTTGATGAAGACACTGTTCCGCTTGCCACAAACAGAAGTGAATGGAACGCGGAAACTGTCGATCCAAAATGAGAAATTCCGCAATTCGGATTGGCATAATTCGGTGCTGACATTTTCGATACATTTCATAAGCACTCGCCGATTTAAGTACCGCCATCCATTGAATTCGATCCAATGGAGTTCCCACCCATTGAGCCGAGGGCAGTAAAACAAAATACTTCACATCCAGTAAGCGAGTTGTCTTATCGGCTCGTTCTAACAATCGACCCATTTGTCCAAAATGCCAACCCTCATTATGAGCCATTGTGCCATTCATCACTCCAGCGAAGCGATGACTGGCTCGTTTCACCTGAGTAAAAAAGTCAGGCAATGTAGCGAGGTGGTGTACTGATGAAGCCTCTTGCACCATTAAATAAAAAGCATTGACTTCTTCCCACATCTCTGACGAAATAATTTCCCGAATGGAACGGGCATTCTCGCGAGCTTTTTGCAGGCAGGATAGGATGGAATTAGGATAATTATTATCAAATGTGAGAAACTGAATCACGTTTTCAGCCGTCGCTTCTCCATAGTGAGTGCGGAATAATTCCAAATCTCCTGTCGTTAATACCAAAGGCTCCCATTGTTGAGTCATTCCCTCGGGTAAATCCAGCATTAAATTGAGATTGACATCCACAAAACGAGCGACATTTTCAGCTCGTTCAACATAGCGGTTGAGCCAGTAGATAGCATCAGCAACCCGACTTAACATAAGCAATTTTAGATGTTAAATTTTAGATGATTCAGGAGTAAGCATTATCATCAACTGACTCCCGTTCTCCAACCCATGAACCATGACCATTGGAGTGATTCAGTACCCAAGTATCCTTACTGCCACCTCCTTGAGAGGAATTGACCACTAGTGAACCCTTTCTCAGCGCCACTCTTGTCAGTCCACCCGGATGAACGTATATCTCATCACCCCGATGCAGAATATAAGGTCGTAAATCCACATGTCGTCCCTCTATTTGAGTATCGATCAAGGTCGGCACTCGCGAGAGGCAAAGGGTAGGTTGGGCAATATAGTTTCGAGGCTGTTCTACAATCTTCTGAGCAAAGGCTTCCCGTTCTGCTTCACTCGCATGAGGCCCGACTAACATCCCATAGCCACCAGACTCATTCGCCGCCTTCACCACCAACTGGTCTAAGTGTTCAAGGACATAATTGCGATCGCTCTCCCGCCAACATAAGTAAGTTGGTACATTGGGCAACAGAGGTTCCTCGCCTAAATAGTAGTGAATCATCTGAGGAACATAAGCATACACCACCTTGTCATCCGCCACGCCGGTTCCTGGTGCATTCGCCAGTGCCACACGTCCCTGTCGATAAACCTCCATCAATCCTGGCACTCCCAACATCGAGTCTGAACGAAACACCTGAGGGTCGATAAAGTCATCATCTACACGACGATAGATGACATCCACTCGGCGCAGTCCCTTGGTCGTTTGCATTTGTAAATAGCCGTCCACAACCACCAAGTCTCGTCCCTCGACGAGTTCCACCCCCATCTGCTGCGCCAAAAAGGAATGTTCAAAATAAGCCGAGTTATAAATTCCAGGAGTGAGAACCACAACCGTTGGGTTGGGTAAGTGAGGGGGTGCCAGGTTCAATAGGGTATCCAGCAAATGGCTAGAGTAATCATCCACGGGCTGAATCGCCATCGTCTGGAACACTTGAGGAAAGGTACTTTTCATCACGCGGCGATTTTCTAATACATAGGAAATCCCCGAAGGTACCCGCAAGTTATCTTCTAACACGTACCACTGACCTTGGCGATCGCGTACTAAGTCCGTGCCAGTCACATGACACCAAACCCCAGCCACCGGTTGAAGTCCCACGCAAGGACTGAGAAACCCTTTGGCTGAATAAATCACCTCTTCGGGAATCTTGCCGTCTTGGAGAATGCGTTGTTCGTTGTAAATATCATCTAAGAATAGATTCAGAGCAGCAATTCGCTGTTTCAGACCCCTCTCAATCCAATCCCATTCCTGGGCTGAAATGATCCGAGGAATGATATCAAACGGAAAAACCCGTTCTACCCCTTGGTTATCGCTATAGACGTTAAAGGTTACCCCTAACTTGAATAGGGCGATTTGGGCTGTCTTTTGGTGTTGCTGCAAGTCCTTTGGTTGCAGACCCTGCATCCACTTAATTAATGGTGCAGCTTCTGGTCGAGGTTGCCCGGTAGCCCAAAAAAGTTCATCATAATAGTCCCCTGGATCGTAGGTTTCTAAATGCACGACCTGTTCTCCTACACCCGATATCTTCCACGATTCGTCTAAATGGGATCTAAAACCGTAGCCAAATATACACTTTTAACTTAAGATAGATGTAATTTATTATTTTTTATGTTATTGAAGCCAGAAAGTGGGGGATGTATTCCCTCTCCAAACTCCTGATATCATGCCCGTCTAATTACCCATAATAAAAACTCTCCGTGTCCCCGCGTCCCCGCGTCAATCCTAACGATGGGTGTTTAACCGGACATGATATGACTCCATGCGGTTCCCGAAACAGGGAGGGGCTAGTTAGCCCCTGAATCGGCAATCCTTAGGTGTATTGAGGTGGCATCAATTCTTCGAGAATCTTGAACCGGACATGATTAATGGCTAACTGACCAATGGAAATATTTTCCTTATTCACGGGAAGACCTTCACTCTTGAGGGTTTCAAACGTAATGCCTTTTGCCATTTCCATGTGATACCAGGCAAGACCCATAAAAAACCGGGTCGGGTAAGGGCCTCCTTCCACAGTGTCATCGGGATTGGATTCCATCGGCAACCAGCCGACTCCGGGGACATAAAATTCCATCCACACATGATTAAAGTCAGGTTCTAACGGGATACCGAACTTATCGTTGTGGGTAGGGCATTTGTAACGACCCACTGTGCGGCAGGCAATCCCATTCAGCCGCCCTAGGGCTAGCAACAGACCCAAATACTCGCCGCAAGAACCAACACCGCGTTCTAAAACAATGTCTGGAGTGTCGATGTGAGGTTTGATGCCGTAGGAAAGTTTGTCATAAACATAGTTACGAATACTGTAAACTTTCCGCAGGAGATTGGTTTCTCGACCAATGGCTTCACGAGCAGCGCGACGAATACTCTCTGTATCCATTGCTAATTGATCATTATCCACCAGATAGCGAGTTTCAAAATCTGGGGGTAAATCAGGCAGCTTTTCCACTTCTCGTGGTGTGAGACGGTATTTAATGCTCCAGACTTCTAGAAGTGCTTTCCATCCGAAAATATGTCGTTCACCGGGTTTGAGCGTATCGAATTTGAAGACAGCGACGCGCTGTCCATCCTGAACTTCTTCGGTGAAGGGCATACCCATCGGTTCAATTTTTCGGATCGTCTGTCGATCCGTTTCCGCCGGCAGGGCAATGCGCCATTCGACCTCTTTAAGTTCAACATCTTCGAGGGGGGCAAGTTCCTCGACATAGGACATTTCGATCAAATAGCCATTGGAGAGGGCATAGTGGCGCTCGGTATTGTGGCTAAAGTAGAGGGGGTGAATGAAGGTGCGATCACGATACTGCAATTCAAAATTGGGGTCGGCGTTGGGGTTATCCCGGATATAAGGTTCCTCACCTGCATAAGCTACATAGAGAATCTCTTCACTCGTCTCAGGGTCGGTATAAAAGGCTAAGCCAGTCGGGTTGGCAAAGGGAGTGAGCACACTAAAGTGTATTTCGCCTGTTGCGCGATCAAGGCAGTAAACTGTCTGTTCCTCCGCATCTGAGACCCAAAGCTCCTCACCTCGAATCGTAATATGCTCAGCCCCAACACCTGGAGCATATAACCGAGTAATCTCACGTCCTGTATCGCGGTTGTAAATGAAAATATACCCCAATCTTTGGCTAGTGATATAGATCGTTGCATCCCGAACCGCAATACCATTAGCGGTGTAAGGCAAGGTAACAAAGTGCTGGAGACTTAAATCACCTTTGAGCGGACAAAAGTAAACACTATTATCCAAGGTTAACCAAAGAGTTTCTCCAGCCAGCGCTAGACCAGAAGCACGTACCCAATCTAACTCGCGACTAGAGTTCAAAATGGTTGAGCTATCGCTTTTCGGATCGATTTGTAGCAGATAGCCGTTTGTGGCATCAATGGCAAAAAGAGTTTCTCCCGAAAAGGCTATCCCCTGCAAGGCGGCGGCCCCAATGGGTCTAACTGTTGTGAAAGATCTCTGTTTGGGTGAAACAGATGAAGCTGAGTCGGGAATCATACTTAATCCAGATGAAGATTTAAATAAGAAATCAAGGTTGTTGATGCCTTTAATGCCTCAAGTGATAACAATTGAAACTAAGGCAGATACTGGTCTTAGAACCTGATTATTATAGATTTGCTACCGAGGTATTGGAACTTAGGCATCAGTTCTGCCATCTTGGAATAAAAACCTCTCGGTCTACCACAACTGCTTTTACCATGGCTTGGTTCACACACACCTCACGCTTTACCCTGCTGGCTTTAGCTATAACGCTAAGCACACCCTTCTATGTCTCCGCTCAGCCAACGACTTCTTCATCACTGGGCAGCCAACTCGAAAGTTCTTTTCGTGTGCCGAGTCGAGGGCTTCCCGATAATCGGCAAGGTGGAGCAAGCCGGGGTCCTTGCTTTGACAAGGGGCGACCCCTGACGGCATTAGTTCCAGTTGGCGGTGGCGAGACTACGGCTGAGTATCCGACTGTTTTTTGGTACATGCCTAAAATGAAGGCTCAGGAAGCACCCGCACCGGAAATGGAGTTTACTCTTAGAGATGCTAACGAGCAAGAGATTTACTCAGCCAAGTATCCTTTGCCCAAGTATAACGATGGCAGTGTAGGCACTTCTGGCATTATGAGCTTAATGGTGGCAAGTCCCTATCCCCTGAAAGTGGGTCAAGAATATAAGTGGCAGTTAAGGGTGATGTGTGATTCTCAAGACCCAAGTGGAGCCGAGGCTCAGACGGTTGAAGGGTTCATCAAGCGAGTTGCAGAAGACCCAGAACTCGAACGTCGCGTTCAGCAGGCTGATCCCGAAGAACGTATTATTCTCTATGCAAAAGCTAATCGTTGGTACGAGATGCTAGCTAATCTCATTGCACTACGACGCACTCGACCCAATGATCCATCGTTAACTGATGCCTGGAACAAGCTGTTTGCTTTAGTGAACTTAAACGATGTTTCTGTACAATCTAGGTCTCAGGGTACTAGAAACACCAATAACTAACATTAACAACCCACAACTGTCATGGCACAGATACGGTTCCGTTTGTCCAAATGCTCTTTGGCCGTTTCTCTGAAATTGGCCATGCTTACGGGAGTTTTTCTGCTCGTACAGACTCCACAAGCCCTTCTCGCTCAAGGGATACCCAGGCGTTGGGAAGCCAAGCAGTATAGACCACCCATGGGTATTGGTGCACCGATACGTACAGAAGGAGGGGGAACACGTTCTGGTGGCTCAGCTCACAGCAGTTGTCCGATGGTGGGTAAACCCCTAACGGCTTTAGTCCCTGGCAATCGCTTTGGGGTAACGGTAGCTCCCTATCCCACATTCTTTGTGTATATGCCGGCTGTATCTGCTCAGGCATCGCCTGTATTGGTGGAGTTTGAGTTACAAGATAACAACAATGATTCTGTTTATAAATCTATTTTCAAGACCAGTGGCAAGCCCGGTATTCTGTCGCTGACGCTACCGACGCAAGCCGGATTACCCCCTTTAACGGTGGGTGAGGATTACAAATGGTCATTCACGATGATTTGTCAACCAGATGAGCGATCGCAAGATATTACGGTAGAAGGATGGGTGAGACGGGTAGAACTGAATGCCACGCTTAATAATCAGCTCAAGCAGGCATCACCTCAACAGCAAGTGGAGTTATATGCCGAGGCGGAGATTTGGCAAGATGCCTTAGCGACTTTAGTTCAACTGCGCCGTACCTATCCCAACGATGCGGCAATCGCGGCTAATTGGGAGAGACTTTTGAGTGCAGCAGGTCTAAACAATATGGCTCAAGAGGCCGTGGTTGCCATTCCGACGAGAGTTGGAACTCGATTCGTATCTTCTCAACCTTAAGGAACTTGGTATAAGTTCTAATCCTATAAAGTCACGGACACGACCTGAAAGCGAGGCCGTATCCATTGTGAAGTTGGTAAGCTGCCGCTATATTTGCAAGAATTAGCGGCAGAGGATGTCACGAACAGGTTGCTAAACTAGCATGAGCTTATGGCTGAGGATCAACCGCTCCGTTGGGTTGATTGCCATCTTCAGGAGGACGGGGCGGAATTCCCAGAGCATTGATCAGTTGCTCTTCCGTAACACCGAGTTTTTCTGCCGCAGTCTTAAAGTCGGGGCGGGGTGGACGTTCTCCGGGTGCCGGTGGTGTACTCGGTGGATTTTCGGGAACCCCCAATGCAGTCTTCAAATCAGCTTCTGACACACCGAGTTTCTGAGCGGCGGCGGCAAAATCTGGGCGCGGGGGATGGGGCGGAACTCCCAGCGCATCCACCAGTTGTTGTTCTGTAATGCCGAGTTTGGCGGCAGCCGCCTTAAAGTCAGGTCGGGGAGGGCGTTCTCCGGGTGCCGGTGGGGTTGTTGGTACGCCCAATGCTTCCTTCAATGTGGCTTCTGAAATGCCCAACTTCTGAGCGGCGGCGGCAAAATCTGGACCTCGATGGTTTTTGCGCCCCTGTTCTTGCTGATTAGGCTGAGAGGAGTTTTGCGCCAGTCGGTTAGATGGTTGAGCCGTTGCCTGATTCAGAGCCACAAACCCAAACGTCCCAACTACAACAGGAAGTGCCATCAGTGCCAGTAATCGGCGAGTATTCATCACAAGCTTTCTCCTTTGGTTGAATGTAGAAACGTGTCTATAGTTCTATTCAGCTCAACCAAAATTACAGTTTGCCCTTGGTCTGAATTACAGTTTTGTAATCTGAGCTAAGAATAGCGATCTCACCTGAACTCCAGAAAAGTAATGTCAAACACACAACAGCCATACTTCCTTGGAAAGACGCGATCGCAAGGCTGCCTTCCTAGGCTTGAAAATTCATCATTCATGAAGTCTGGGCTAGACAAACCGAGTTCTGGTACAGTGGGGTTAAGTCAAATGTCACCGACTTAAGCGTTCGTAGTAAGCGCTTCAGCGCTTTTAGTAAAGTGCCAACTACGAACCTATATTATTTCAGTGCCATCCGGGTTAAGTCGCATTTGAAGCTGTGTACAAAACACGAAATCTCCGGACGGGAGGACATTCGGTGTCAAAGTAGTCTTCAAATCCCTGACTTTTCAAACCCAAGCTCTCAAATTGCTCAAGTTCAGGTCTAGTCAGTGGATACGGCATCTCACCAGGAGAGTCTGATTCTTCTCGACCTCTGGCGATTACAAGGAGTTGACCAGATGGTGCAACAAAATTACTGATGTTTGAGATAGCGACAACGCGCAACTCAGGAGGTAGTACTTGAAGAGTGTAGGATTCAAGGACGAAGTTG
>DATNQL010000900.1:0-2548 GCA_036704025.1 Stenomitos sp. | reverse complement strand
GCCTACAAGAAAAATTATTTATCCAATCTTTAAAGCTACTATTACGCCGACTCTCTGTAGCCTGTACCATTCCAATTTACCCTTTTTTACATTACAGGGGTGGGTTTTTGCTCTCCGACCTAATTTGACCTGTGTTCGCGTTAGATTGACGCGAACACAGTCTTTTTTGTCCAAAGTCCAAAAGTTGAGTTGACCATAGAGAGTGACCGGACATATCACAGTAACGGTTGTAGTTTCTCCACCCTCGGACAATCGAGCCGCATTTGGCGAGTCGTTGAGTGAGAGGGAATCTGCTATCCTTCATCGTTGCCTTGACCTTGGTTTTGACTCGTTTAGTCGCCTCATTGGTTGGGGTTGAGATGAATTTTCCGTTAGGCTTGACAGCGAAGTGCCATCCCAGGAAATCAAACCCGTCTGTGCTTTTGATTATTCTGGTCTTGCTTTCTTTGATTTGCAGTCCACGACTCTTGAGGAATTGTGAGACCTGGAGTTTGACGTGTTCGGGATTAATCCCAGGCTTACAGATGTAAACTAAATCATCTGCATATCTTAGACACGTAGCTCCTTTATTCTCATAAATTGTCTCAATACCGTTGAGTGCGATGTTGGCTAAGAGAGGCGAGATTACACCCCCTTGAGGAGTTCCCATTTCTGAACGTGGGAACTCACCTTTTACCCCTGCTTTGATGGCGCGTCTTAACCCTTTGATAGCCACCTTTGGTAATTCCACCCTGTCTAAAATTGCTTGGTGGTCTATTCGGTCAAAGCATTTCTCGATGTCCATCTCCAGAACCACTTTAGATGCACCATTGGATTGACTTCGTAGGTTCATGAATATTTTCTTTTGGACATCGTGGCAGCTTCTACCCGGTCTAAATCCGTAGGAGTTCCCATGAAAGGTTGCCTCTGCTGCGGGTTCAAGTGCGTATTTGAGCAGACATTGGTAGGCTCTATCGCCTATTGTGGGGATTCCGAGCTTCCTTTGGGTTCCATCCTTTTTGGGGATATGAACTCTCCGTAACTTTTGGTGTTCCCACGTTTTCCACCCTGACTGAAGTTGTTCGGCTAGTTGCATTCTTTCTTTTGGATTGAGTGCAACTTTACCGTCAATGCCTGCGGTAGCTTTACCCTGATTTAATTGGGTGACTTGCCTAACTGCCAGGTATTTGGCAGCTTTGGAGTTTAGCAGGAGTTTCTGAAGCTTTCTTACAAGCTTGTGGTCGCCATTCTTCCGAGCTTTGAAGATTCTGATTTGTAGGCGGAAAACACATAGCTGGAATTTCTTCCAGGGGAGCGCTTTCCAGTCATCTCGTACCGTTCGGTGAGTCATAACGTTTACCAACTACTACAGTAATCTTTTCTCTATCGACCGCAGCCAGTCTGCGAAAGAGTCCTTAGTTCTTGGCTTTTCGGCTGCATCCTACCCGCCCATTTCCTGTGTGGTTTTGACTTGCCCTACCCTGGATATTCGACCTTCCAGGGAGATTTGAGCGTTTTTCTTCGTTCCGTAGCGTGATTGTTACGCTGACTTAGGACTCTCCATTTCACCCACCACGACCCAGGATTGCATTTCAGACCGATGAATTTAATGCGGGTTTTGTGTGGTTGTCTGTCGTTCATTTCCGACAGTGCTATTTGGATGCTTTTTCAGGAGATTCACGTAAGTTATCCATATCAGCCTACCTAACGGGTTTCCGGCATCTCAGCGTCGTTATTCCCGTCCTGGTCCCAGCTTCGCTTGATTGTCAATTTCTGCGTGGGCAGGTTTGGCGTCACATCATCCCGGATGGGGAGGGCTTGCACCTCCATCACGGCTACAGTTATCTCAGGTTTATTTATTAGGCGATACCTGAGACTCTGGCTTATGGATTAACCAGAAACGAATCGCACCATCGGCATAGCTGCGCCATAGTCGCGTAAGTCACTGCCCATTTGGCGTAGAACTGCTGGGGTGTCATTTCTGGTCGGCAGTTGGCGAAAAGCTCAATCAACCGCAATTCTCGCTCACCTATGGGGCGGGGACTTCTCATCAAAGCTCCTCAGGAGCGTAAGGCTCCAAGTCTTCCTCCCAAACGGTGGTAGCAACTACCCAAGATGCACTAAAGCTGGCTTGGTCGAGCCACAAGATGTAACACCACATCCAGCGGCAACGGTGGGCAGCATAGCTATAGAAGCGCCCAATCACCACTCCCCATTCTGAGCTGCTGCTGACAGGAACTAGGCGAATTTTTAGGAGCAAGACTTACTGAAATAATGAACTCTAAAACCCTTATTCATCAAGGCATACGTCCATAGTTGGGGGAGTTTAATTAATAAATAATTTCCCCTCATCCAATAAAATGGAGGTCTTAAATAAATCCTAGACATTGATTTTTACACCTTTATTAGGGACTACAATTGAAAGAGATTTAACGGTCAGGATTGAAGTTAGAGGAATTTAGCTCTTACTTATGAGCTCAATAATTACAGTTCAAGAGAAAGCATCGTTTTCATCCACCTCGGTTTGGAGTTCAGTGATAGTTAACAGCCCCCGACCAATGCGCTCAAT
>DATNQL010000899.1:0-5317 GCA_036704025.1 Stenomitos sp. | reverse complement strand
GCTGAATTTTGGTTTCAATCCCTGATAGGGATTAAGAAGAATTTCGACGGCAGGTTAACTTCCCCGAAACTATGGGAAATAGCAGTTTCAATCCCTGATAGGGATTAAGAAGAATTTCGACAGCCGGCCTCCAGAAACCTTACTGTATTTAGTTTTCAAGGTGCATTGGTGACAACCTCCTCTGATCATATCATTCCAGAGCCAAAAACCGATAAGTAGGAAAATAAAAAATCTGCTGGAATCTAATCACAGCAAGCTTTTCAGAAACGGTGACACCCTCCTGAAACGAGCAAAAGCTGCAAGCCCTTGTGAAATAAGGAATGCAGCCCCAAAATTGAACCAACCTCAGAAAACACCTACAGGTTGTCACCATCAAGCCCAAAAAATCGCATTACCCCGCAGTGGTTCACCGCCAACTTGTTCCACCTTACCCTGGCGGCAAGCACAAAGCCCATAGAAGCGGATACTGTCTTGATCCGGTTGGATGACTTGGCCCAAGCGCGATCGCAACTTAGCATACCACCACCGCTTAAGAGTTAACCCCATTCCCACCAACGCTCACCTCTACTGCTCTTGTAGAATTTTTCTTAGCCGCATAAAATTGGCAAGCAACATGTCCGAGCGAGTAAAGCAGAGCGGCATTGCTCGACGCTCCAACCCCAGCCCCAATGATCGGTAGGAGTTCCACAAAGCTTAGCCCACCTTTGAGAACACCTGAGCCTCCCACGGATAAGCCAAAAATAGCGAGAACTTCGCCCCGTCGCGCTGGATCTTTCAGCGAAAATCCGTAGGCTGCCGCAATCCGATAGATCATCTCCGCTTGGAGTGCTGTCACCGCCGCGAGTTCAACCCCAAATAGAGTCAACGCCAAAGGAGGGATGAAGTTAGTGAGTAATCCAATGCCTCCACCTTTCAACGCCGTATCAACAATGATCCGGTGAGCAGTCTCAGCAGGTGATTCTAGAGGATAGTCCTGCCGCAGCTTGTCTACCTCAGCCTGAGCCTTTTCCACATCAACCTGACCAAGTGCAGCCATGAGTACGTTGATGCCTGGAACTTTAGCCGCATATTTAATCAGCGGATTTTCCGCGATGGGAGTAACAATTTTTCCTACGGTTTCCGTTCCCTGTTCCACGAATTGCTGAGCCGCAGGTACAACTGTCTTGCCTACAACAGCCGTCGTATTGACAACGTTGTCAGCCGCCACTTGCGCTACCGCCGTAGCCCATTGACGCGCAGAAGTAGCCATTTGATTGGCTGTCGCCATTGCTTCACTCATGGGGTCTGAGCCGGAACGTTCTTTGCCTTGTACTGCCATAGGTCTTTATTGACTTCTCAAGGGGTACTCCACTTAACCTTTACTGTAAAAGAGCAAAAACGTTATATCCTCTATCCACTGACAGCAATTGGCTGAGCTCAAAGTTAGAGGAAGTCAGAACAAAGGTGAGCAATGCCCACCTTTTACCTGAGATATAACCTATCTGGGTATCCCCAAAAGAATAGAGTGCGACAAACAATCCACTACCGAAGCAACAGCCGCTCAATCACAGTCATCTGCCGCTCCAGCAGACTCATCAGTCGGTCATGGCTTTCGTGCTGCTTCTCCAGAGTCATGGTAAGCTTGTCCAGTCGCTCAATGAGAATTTCAGTTTCTGAACGGGGAGTCCTGTATGAATCTGAGTAGGGTTCTGAATAGCGCTCCGAATAATCTTGTTCCATATTAAACCTCAGTAAGAAATAGCTTTTTCTCCATCTCTCGGCGCTTCACCAACCCTGGCAGCACGCGCCCTCCTCCCTTGTTCCACAAGAGAAATCCTTCAGCCGCACCCCGATAATCCCTAGCTTCTAGCTTGCGTCGAATGGTCATGCCTTCGGTGATCGGCTCCATCCCGCAATTGTACGTTAAGCTGACCAACGCACTAAACTGATTTTCGTTAAGAGGGATGTGGCTGAGGATTCGTTCAACCCCCTTCTCAAACTCGGTCAGCTCTTTCCTGAGCATCTCTTCCGCTTCGGCTTCAGTAATGGTCATACCAGGACGAATTCCCTTGGTGCAACCATAGCCAATCGTCCACACTCCTGCGGGACATTTGTAGGAATTTAGATAAAGTCCCTCACATTCTTTCAGGATTCTCATGCCCGCCGCATTCATTTTTCGCCCCGTCGGGTTGCCGTTGGTCGAGACATTGGGAGGCTGTGGCTTGGGTTCTGGCTTGACGTCCGCCGGTAACTCGATCACGTTCTCCCATATAGCGAGGTCAACTTTGGACTGACCATTCCCGTTCACCTCTTTTACTGCCACTGAAGATGTTGCCGAGACGAGTTCAGCTTCGGCTTGAGGTGTTGAGGTCACCTCCTGCGGTGGTGGAGGCGGAGCTAATTGGCGTTCTTTCTCCCTCTCTTCCAGAATCTGATTGAGCCGTTCAACGGTAATGGCAGTCGTTGTAGCCGCCATTTCTTTGGCTTGATCTCTAGCTTGCCGTGATGCTTCATCGGCTTGCTGTACCTGAGCAAGATATCCCTCAATGTCTTGCTGAATCAGCCCTTCGACCCGACCTGCAAACTCTACATAAGCGGTAGTGTGAGAGCGGTAGCGATTGTAATGTCCGGTGAGCTGAAAATACTGCCAACCCTCGACTTTCAACCCCTCAGCCGTATTCCTGAAAGTGCGGTAACGAATATTAAAACCAAAAAGCTCCTCTACGGCAGCAGAGATGGCAACGGCTTGAGCCATTCCGAAAGCCGTCCAGGTAAACACTTCCCTGATTTTGGGCTGACCATGATTGAGAGAGACAAGCGCAGGAGTAATCACCCCACCGACAATGGTAATCAGCCTCAGCGTATAGAACCGTGTTTTCGCCTTGGCGGCGCTACTCTCTAGCCACAGTAGCTGATCCAGCCATCGGGCTTTTAGGGCATCCTTGCGAAACTCGTCTAAGTCGAGGCGATCTATCATCCCCGATAGGTTGCGCTTGAGGAATTGTTTATAAGTCTCTTTCGCCATATCACCCAAAGTTTTTTATTTGAATACAATGCGGACTAACGCGAACAAATAGCTGCACAAGAGATGGAACTACGAAGTAAGCATTGACAAATAAAACGAAATATGAATTTGGAAGAGATTGCTGACCCAATGAACTTTACGACCTATCTCATGGGTGAACCCACGTTTACTTATACAAAATTTAGGCAAATAAATATCAGATCAAGTTTTAAGAGATGCACAATCTAGAGGTTTTAGATATCACACTTAAGTCTCTTTGTACAGTATGAAACCAGCCGCCTTCGAGTGATACTGGCAATTTGAGAACACTCTAGACCAACCGACCTTGTAAACATGATTCCAGCGAACCACTGAAATTCGCCCTTTCTCTCTGACACCCTTTTGCCCCCTCGTCTCCGGCAAAAGTTAAATTTTTATCTCTACCTTTAGGGGGTTGGTAAAATTGCAACTAAAGATATTCTCTCATAGTTTTTCATTGAGGAGAATAATTAATGTTTCGTTACAATTTTATCGTGGTGGGCGAATGGCACTGAATCGCGGAAAACCCTTGATAGGCCGTAGTGGGTAGCGGCAGAAATCCCGGTGGGAGAGTGTTCATCAACAAAATCACTGTTGAAGCGAACTGTTTTTTGGGAAAAATCCGGTTAGAGTCAGAGTTTTCTGGTGTGTGGGAGTATTTTGAGAGTTGCGATCGCCTTTGGCACCAGCGTGATTCGTAGGGAGGCTAGTACAAGAAGGCCGTTCGCGTAGCGTTCTCCGTAGGAGTAGGCAGAAGGCAGTCCCGATGAAAAAATTTCATAGCCATGAATGAAAATAGTCCTCCCCCACACCCTACACCCCACTTTCAAGTCAGAAGGCAGAAGGAAAGAAAGTTTGTACAGTAAGCTGTTTCACCTTGTTCAACTGGATAGTGATTTCCGCCATGCTGCACTAGCAACTCGCTGATCGCCTCTTGACATTTTTTGTTTGTAAGGTCAAAACAGAATTGTAACCCTATTCCAATGAATGCAAGGGTTACAGGTTCTTCAGCTTGAATGAGCGCGACATGAGTCAGCCTTAATTTCACCGATTAAATTAGAAAAAAGAGAGTGCGCCTTCAAGGGTATCTCTATCGGGTTGAAAGTTTTATTGTGGTCACCTACCAAATGTAAAGAGTATGCAATTCCCCAAACTCACTGGATTTACAGGCACAATCGAGATTGAGCGGATTAACGACAGACAACTGGCACAGGAGATACAAACTCTTCTGGTCAAAGGTAAATTCCTCAATCCTGGAAAGCTGACATTTGAGCAAACCAAACAGGCCTTTGACCAATTTAAGCAAGACTTTCATTTAGGTTATCCGGGTCTGTTGGGCGAGTCTACCGCCAAAATCCTCCTCGATTTGGATGATCCTGTAGATGAGGACAGCCCAAGCAATAGACCACAAGATATGCCGGTGCCACCCGAAACGAAAATTAGCGCACCGGATCGAGGCAGACCCATCAAAATTCCCAAGTTAGAGGTCGTGTACTTAGGTGAACCCATCCTTAAAGGGGGACACTTTAGTTGGGCAGAAGCAACCAAGAACGGAACCCGGATTCCTGCATCCGTGGGAGTCGTAGACGGAATTCTCAAGGTGGCTGAGGCGATGGAGGAAGTCCGGGACTATATGGGCGGCAAATCCATTACGATCAATTCCTGGTATCGCGACCCTGCGAGTAATCGAGCGGCTGGGGGAGCAACAAAATCACGCCACTTGTCGGGCGATGCGGTTGATTTTGTAGTCAGTGGAGTACATCCGAAGGAAACCCATCGTCGATTGGAGTCATGGTGGGGCAGTCGAGGAGGCATTGCCTCGGCTTCCTGTTTCACCCATCTAGACTGTCGGGGTTATGCCGCTCGCTGGAGTTATGGCTTTTGATAGATAGGTCGCACCATCCTCAATCAGAGTGGTTCATGACTCATCATGAGCGATAAAAACCCATTCCCTAGAACGCCGATACAATAATCGCCGAAACCAAGATTGTTCGTAGGGGCAGCGCCTCCGGGAAAAGCCCCAAACCCTGACGGGGCAACCACAGCCGGAGCTTTAGTGAGGAGATTGCCCCTACCCTTATTCAAGGACGCGGGGACGCAAAGAGGGGGAGACGTGGAGAAAGAATTCAGACTGTGAAACTCACCCCGTCTGAATTCGAGCGACTGAATCGAAGATTGAATCGGGGTCTCAAACCCTTGGGACTTACGTCACCGCGTCCCCGCGTCTTCTCGATGATGTAGGGGCTGTCCTCTGACATTGCAGGGTACCCACAAGGGGTACCCCTACAGGTTTGT
>DATNQL010000898.1:0-3936 GCA_036704025.1 Stenomitos sp. | reverse complement strand
ATCTCCATCTTTTAGCGTAGCGAACCGTAGGCTACGTCAATTACGTATTAAGCTGTGACGCATTTAAGAAAGCATATTCCCACACCCTACACCCCACACCCCTTACGACAATTTCACTATGGCAATTTAGCTGCACATCAGCTTACAAATTACGAATTTTTAACCATTATTTGGGTATTTCCAGAGAGTCTTGAAGCGTATGAATCAGTTCTCTGGCGAAACGGACGGTACAAGCAACCAGTTGAGCATTTTCCGGTGTAAGCGCGTAGTCACCAGAGTGCATGACAGCGTGACGCAACCATTCCACATACTTCAGTTGCTTTCGGGCAGCCGACTTGTTAGAAAAAGCACCCAAATTGAGGGCAAGTTCCCGCTTATCGCAAAATTCGCTCACGCTGAGTTTATCCATCGCCATGTTTCCCGGACTCCATTCCAGCCATCGTTGTTCAATCAGCTTTGAACGCCCCTCAGAGAGAGTTGCTAACCATTCCTTTTCGTCTGGATACTTTTGTCGCACCCACTCCGCTAAAAGTAACTCGACAGCGGTAATCAACGAGAACAGCACGGGACGCACGGCGAATTTTTGTAAATCGCTGTGCGTTACAATCCCGACGATGTGTTGTCCATTGGTTACCAAACGGTAAGGAGTTTTATCTGCGTATTCGACAAAGGAAAGAAGACTCTCATTAGCACAGATCAGCATTGATTCATGGATGGATTGCATGGCTTCCCCCACCAAACCAACAACTTGTTTTTCTTCTTGGTAAGGGCGATACAACACTCCCACAATCTCGTTTTCGTCGCGAACTGGGATGCAATCAAAAGCTTGTAGTTCAGGATAGGTAAGAACCTCTTCAACAACGTCACTCACCTGGCAGGTTTTGAGGTCAAATGTAGCAATAAGGGCGACGTGCATTCCTGCTTCCATCGCTGAGAGGGCTTGATTGATACCTGCTTCTAAAGGCTGACTTGCCCACGGCGTTATCGTCATTTCTATCCCTCCTGATGGTAAGGATTACAGCCATTTTAATCATCATACGGGTAGGTTTGTAACCCTTTTATGTTCTCTCGTTCAATCAATAATCTTCCAATTGTTAAATGTAAGGACATGGACTTGAGTGGCTGTAACCCCAGTTCTTTCCGCATTTCATTGCATTTGGGGCAATACACATCAAGCCAAACATGTCTGCCATTGTCGTATCTTAAATAATTTGAGTAATGGAACTCAATTTCTAGAGCCTCATATTTGCCCCAACAAGACTGATTTAGAGGTTCCTCCCCTCTAATCCATGTAATATGAGCGCCCCATAAGGAACCTTTCTGAATAGCAATCCCTTCTTTAAGAAGCAGCCATTTATAATACCTGAGAATTTTATTGTCGCATTCTAAAATTGCCCACCAAGGCTCAAAGTATTTACCTTTTTTAGGGTCATAGGTTATTGTTCCACTTGAGGAAAAACAATAATAGTCTAAGAGTTCAATTTTTCTATTCATCGCTCTAACTAGGCGGTGGATGTGAAAATCTCATGCATGTCAAAGACATACTTGTACTACATTGAAAAGATGTAAGTGCTAAGACCATCAGCGACAACTCATGCTTGTAAGTCGCTGCCCTAATTATACTACAGTTATAATACATAGCTAGCTGACGCTTCGGCTAGCGTCAAAGCATTAATTTACATCTATAGATAGATAACGTTTTTAGGAATTTTGCTAAATTCATCATGACAAAATCAAGGTTGGGTATTTTAATGAGTTGAGCAAACTTCTCGTTCCGGAAAAATTGAAATGTGCTTGCCATCCCCTTCTGGTTCACCCGAACAATCTGAACAGGTTGACAAGATTATGGAATCTCTGGTGTCTCATCCCGATGAACCAGGAGGAGCCGTTATTGTCATCAAAGAGGGTGCGATTCTCCATAACAAAGGTTACGGTGTTGCCGATATAGAACAAAACAAACCGATTACACCCCAGAGTGTGTTTCAGATGGCTTCGTCCGGGAAACAGTTCACTGGACTGGCCATTATGATGTTGGCGGAGGCAGGCCAACTCGACTATGATGATGCGATCGCAACATACTTACCTGAACTAGAGCCGCTTGGTCAAAATATCACCATTCGGCATCTGCTCAACCACACCAGTGGTTTACCGGGAGAAAATAGTAGCAACCCGGAGGAAGAACTTTATCAGGAATTGTTGGAGTACTTGGAGGCACCGACGAATAACGATTTGCTAGAGGTGTTGTCTGAGTGGACTGAGGAGGATTTGGCTAATGTTCCGGGGGAATGCTTTGACTACAGCAATGTCGGTTATGAATTGCTGGGTTGCCTCATTGAGCGCGTTTCTGGGCAGAGATTTGGTGATGTGATGGAGGAATACATCTTCAGTCCATTGGGTATGAAAGATACCTTTTCCTATCAACCAGAACGGCTGAAACACCCTAATCGGGCAAAGGGTTACCTCGTTGAGGAAGGTGAGATCGAATTGTATGATAGCGACCCACTGGATAATCTAGCCGGCTCCGGGTCAATATATTCAACTGTTGAGGATTTATATCGCTACGATCAAGCCCTTTACACGGATGATTTAGTACAGCAGAGTACTCTGGAAGAGGCATTTAAACCCGCGCCAATGAATGATGGTTCTGAGTATCCTTATGGATTCGGTTGGGAGCTAGATGAATATCAGGGTGTGTCTTATGTGGGACACACTGGCGTCTGGGAAGGATTTCGCTCGTACATTCTGCGTTTTCCCACTCAGGAACTCTCAGTCTACTTGCTCAGCAATCGTAGTGATGCTAATTATGAGAAGTTAGCCTTTGAGATTGCTGATGTGTATTTAGAGGATGAGGAATAAGCGATCGCAAAATCCCTGGTTCGTCTGTACGCGCAATTACGACTGATATCCATGCAATAAGGTGATATCAATGTAATCAGGGTGAGCCTTGCCCACCCTAGTTGGCGTCTTTACTTTTCGATTCCTTCACCTAATACAAAGCGAGCAAAACGACTGACACAGCTACAACACAAGAAAACCCCGCTTTCCCAGTCGTGCGATCGCACCTGCCACTTGCAGTCTTGGATACGAGAGCGCATCAGCCATTGCGCTAACCTCTAGAGAACCTAGACGCTGCACGGTGTCTAACACCTTTCGGTCAAACTCCAAATCGCGGAACTCGCTGGTTAGAACCGAAACAATCTGGTTGATGACCTCTTTGGCATTGCTGACGGCGGCACATTGACCACCCGTACCCATTGCGATCGCCGTAAATGCCTGCACCGTATTGCGATCGTGTCCCATACACAGTGCATGAACCGTTACCCGCTGATTTTCTGCTACTGCCGTTACCGACTGCACCGTTAGACCGTTCGGATACCGGGATGGGTCAGTATGAGTGTATCCCTCTGTGCTAGGGTCTACCTGGAAACCATGCGGTGGGGCATCCCCGACTAATAAGATAAAGCGACAGCTATGAGGACGCCACTTCATCTCAATCGCCGCATCCTTGATGCCATCGTAGACGGCTTCTGGCAAATCTCCACCACCATCTGCTGTTAACTTGTTGATGTCCTTCTGCATCTGCTTCAAATTCGCAGTCAGCGGGTAGATGCGCGTCACAAAGCTGGTATCTTGTGGGGGATGGTCGCGATATTCCACTAAGCCAACTTGCAGATCAATGTCACTGTCGGCTGACAGGAGTTGAATCGTGTCGAGTAGCTGTTGTTTTGCAGCTTGGATGAAGGAACCCATACTACCTGTCGTATCAATGACAAAGCACAGGTCAACGTGATTCAATGCTTTTGTCATCATTAGTCTCACCTACCTTAAGAGTTGCGTAATCATTTGCCTTGTAGGAAGCAAGCTTTTTTCCTTAAAGGGAGTCGGGAATAGGGAATGGGGAGTAGTCCTGGGACTTAAGAACTTTCCTACTTTGCC
>DATNQL010000897.1:0-3497 GCA_036704025.1 Stenomitos sp. | reverse complement strand
GTGCTTGCCTTTGACCGTTATACAGGTCAGGGATGGGAAATCTCTCGTGACGACAAAGTGGTTCGGGTTGATCGACCGGAGTGGTCGTATCGATTTTTCCTGCCGATTCCCTTTCCTCCCGAGCGAACCGAACAGGTCGTGCAAAGTTACACGGTCGTCTCAGACTTGCCAAATCTGCTTCCCGCCATGACTTATCCGCAGCAACTGTACTTCCCGTCGCGGGAAATCGAGGTAGACCCGGAAGGAAGTTTGCGAACACCGGGTAGTTTAATGGAGGGACTCACTTACACGGTGATTTCGCAAGTGCCGTATCGCGATCGCTCGCGACTGCAACAGGCAACGGGTAATTATCCTACGTCGGTTAAAAAATCCTATCTGGGCGTTCCTGCCAAAATTGTCGATAAAGTCCGACAACAAACAGAAGCCCTGTTAGCCACCTCACCCAAGCCCATCACTTCTCCTTATGAGAAAGCCCTGTATTTAGCGCAGGCCGTTAAACAACGTTACTCACTCCCCACAGACCCCTTTAATTTACCTACATTTGAGGAAAACGAAGACTTGGTGGAAGCCTTCCTGTTCAAGTACAAAGGGGGGTACCCAGACCACTTCTCAACCGTACTGACCATCATGCTACGCTCTATTGGCATCCCGGCACGACTGGTCGTTGGGTTTGGCACGGGTGAGTTCAATCCCTTCACGGGTCTTTATATTGTTAAAAACACCGACGCCTATGCCATGACCGAGGTGTATTTTCCCCAATATGGCTGGTTTACCTTTGACCCAATTCCTGGTCACGAACTGATTCCTCCGAGTGTGGAGGAGACTGAAACCTTTGGAGTTTTACGTCAGTTTTGGCAATGGATAGCGGGTTGGTTGCCCACCCCAGTGAAGAGTTATTTGGGTGAGATTTGGAATTGGCTGATGGGCGGGATTGTCCGAATTATCGCTTGGGTTTGGAGGATTGTCTCTAACGGTTGGGTTGGCTTTTTCACGGGTTTGATTTTAGCGATTGCCCTTGCTTTTTTGGGTTGGTTGGGTTGGAACCAATGGCGAACTTGGCGCTACCGTCGATGGCTAGCGGGTTTGCCTGCGATGGAAAATCTCTATCAGCAAATGCTGCGGCTTTTAAGTACGAACGGCTATACCAAGCAACCGGCACAAACACCCTTAGAATTTGCCAGAGGAGCGCGCCAACACCATACCCCTCCCTCTGCCGAGGTGATTGATGAAATTTCCCAAGCTTATGTGAGTTGGCGTTATGGCAACCAAACACCGAATCTCAAACACCTGCGACAGCGGCTGCGTGAGTTGATTAAGCTTAATCAGCAACTAAAGATACTCAATCGGCAAAAATAAACATGCTAATAGGGCATGAAGGATGCCATAGTTTTCATAATTCATTCCTTTTGGTTTTTATTTATTAATGCTTTGACAGCGGTGGAGATAAATTCGAGCTACGGTATCCTCTGGATTAAAGAGTAAGACTTCTTCAAATCCTTGTGCCGCCTCTCTAAAAGAATTTAAATTGTAAAGCAACAACGCTTCCTCAAAGGCGGTTTTTGTGATTAATTTGCCCTCTCGGATTTTAGGCGGATCGGCATCAAATATTTCATAGACACCCACCTCGGTTGATTTGCCTTTAACCTGAACTCGGTCGATGAAGCGAAAAGCATATTGATTCACATCACTTAATTGAGCAAAGGTATAGTGAGAAATTAACAGCGATACCCCATAATTTTTGGTCAATCCTTCAAGGCGAGAGGCTAAATTAACCGCATCACTGATAACAGTCCCATCCATGCGATTGCGTCCCCCCACTGTTCCTAACATTAAAGAGCCTGTATTAATGCCAATACCAATTTGAATCGGCATATAGCCAGAATTAGCTCGATTTTGGTTATATTCGGTTAGCTGGTATAGCATGGCAATTCCGGACTGAACGGCATCATCGGCACTACCACTAAATAGAGCCATAATCGCATCACCGATATATTTATCAATAAAGCCTTGATGCTGGATAATTAAAGGTTCCATGCGACTCAGGTAGGCATTAATAAATTTAAAAGTTTCTTGTGGAGTCATTCTTTCTGATAGGCTCGTGAAGTCTCGAATATCAGCAAAAAGTACCGACATCTCCTTCTGCACATGGTCGCCTAATTGGACATCAACAATACTATCCTTTTCCAAAAACTGGAGGAATTGGCTGGGAACAAAGCGTGAAAAGGCTTCATTCAGTTGATAGAGATCCGAAGTAAACTTTCTTCGCTCTCTCTCGGCTCGTTTACGTTCCGTGATATCTTGAAAGGCGACGATGGCATAGGCTACATTTCTTTGATCATCAAAGATGGGTGTGCCCCAAGCTTCAATAGGAATCACTTTTTCTCCCTGATGAATTTCCAAATCGTCAGCCGTCGTCGTTTCACCCCTTAAGGCTCTGATCGCCGGTAATTTTTCAGGAGGGTATGTCCAATCGGTTCCCGCCATATAAACTTGATCGACTTTGTCTATTGGCTCACCTACCGTTTCAGGGCGAATTTTTTGACCAAAGAGTTGATCGGCAATCCGGTTGCGGTAGTGGGGTTTGCCACTGGCATCTAGCACTGACACACCGACTGGCATCGCTTCTAAAAATTGAGTTAACTTTCTCTCACTAGCCTTGACTTCTGTGTAGAGTTTGGCATTTTTAATGGAGATTGCCGCTTGGGCAGATAAGAGCTTTACCACTTCTAATCGATCGGGAGTAAAGGCTCCTGCCGTGAGATTATTTTCCAAGTAAACAATACTGATAAGTTTGTCTTGATTAATTAAAGGAACACATAGAATTGACTTGGGATGATTTTGGGTAATATAAGGATCAAGTTTAAATTTACCCTCATGGGTTGCATTATTTAAAACAATACTCTCTTTGGTACGGGCGACATAATTGATAATAGCAACCGAAAGCCGAGGCGTATTTTGATTTATCTCTACCGAATCTAGAGGGATAGATTGCAATACCGTAACCTGAGCTTGATCCACAGTACCTTCGGCTTCAATCAACCGCTTACCCGCTCGTTCTAGAATCAGAAATCCTTTTTGTGCTCCAGCATTTTCAATCAGAATTTTCATCAATTTTTTGAGTAACGGCTCCAGCATCATTTCACCAGAAATGGCTTGCGTCGCCTTAATCACACTGGCTAAATCGAGAGCTTCTGAACTGCCACTGCTCGTTGTTCTGGGATCGGTGGATAGAGTCGGATCAAGCGTTCCATTTCGCTTGGGTGATGCCCCTAATTGAGCGGTAGGAATGGGATCAGGTTTTCTGCACAGTAATTGGAGATATCGTGACTCTAAATCCCTGACTTTAGCAATGGCTCCCCATCGGAGATAGCAATAACGAGCATCTAACATATAGGCTTGCGCGATTTTTAGTTTACCTAACGCTAGATAAAACTTTGCCGCTAGTTCATGGGCTAACGCTTCTTCATTGATATATTTGTTTTCTTTAGCCAGTTCTA
>DATNQL010000896.1:0-6671 GCA_036704025.1 Stenomitos sp. | reverse complement strand
TAGTCCTCTTGCCGGGTCAATTCCTGGTGTGATGATGTCTACTGTGCCACTAAAATCCGAACTGACTCCCGTGGCGGTGATGTCGCTTAAGGGGGTCAGTTGCTCTCTAAACTCGATGCCAAACAGACCAGAGGCTCTAACGGTTACGTTACCGCCCCGGAAGTTAGCCGAATTGGCGCTGATGTCACTATTTTCGTTTGGGACGGCAACCAAGTTATCTGTATCGATGTTGATGTTGCCGCCAGGGATGTTGCTACCAGTCGCGTTGGTAGTGATGCTACTGCCATTTCGCAACAGAATTAGGGGCGATCGCAAATTGATATTTCCCGCACCGCCTGAAGTGTCTGCCCGAATTCTGCCTTGATTGTCCAGATAGATTTGATTGGCATCTACGAACAAGGAACCGGCACTGCCTGTACCCGAACTGCTGACCGTCACTTCTGCCCCATCTTGGATATTGAATTGCGAAGTATTAACGATCAACTCTCCCCCCCGACCTGTAGAAGTCTCAGCTGTACTTGCAAACAAGCCACTAGTCGGACCTAGACCTATATCATTAATAGTAGCGTCGGAAAATTGTTGGAAAAGTTGAGTAAGCCGAGCGTAAAAGGTGGGGTCGTTACCAGAAAGGTTTACGCTGTGCGTCGCATTAACCGTGATGTTACCCGCTTTGCCATTACTAAAGGTTGTGGTAATAAATTGTCCACCATTGACCACATCGATTGTATGAGTGTTAATGGTGACATTTCCTCCATTACCTTCTCCCCCAGTTTGGGTAGTCACAAGAGCGCCATTACTGACGGAGAGCGACCTAGTTGTAATGTTGATGTCACCACCGTTACCTGATTGCGAATTTACATTACTAAGTACTCTGCTAGGGTATCCGGTGCTACTAACTCCTTCAATGGACACTGTATCGTGGGCATTAATATTGATCTTGCCCGCCGATCCCCCTTCCAAACTCTGAACATTCGTGTTCAATACACCGCCATTTTTGACAACGAGCGCCCCCGTCACAATTTCAATATCACCACTGTTGCCCTCACCCTTGAATATATTGCTTCTGATTCCACTGAGTTGAGTAGGTCTGTTCCCCCCATCGACGGTAATGACATCGCGGGCATTGATATTGATACTTCCAGCATTCCCTTTTCCGCCGCTAAAGAGACCGGAAAACAGAGTCGCCCCATTCCTTAGAGACAGAGATCCAGTCGTGATGTTGATATCGCCACCGTTGCCCTCACCGTTCGTCACACTGCTTCTGATAAAGCTTACGCTTCCTATAGGAGCTTTAGGGTCTTCAGGTGCATTCAGAACAACGGTATCGCGAGCATTGATGATGATATTTCCAGGATTCCCTTGTCCCCCACCGTTAATACTGTTGAGTGCAGCGCCATTCGTTAAGTAAAGCGACCCAGTGTTGATAATGATGCCCCCAGTATTGCCTACTGCTCCTGCTGGACCTACCCCACTTTGGACTTCACTCGCCTCATCCAAGGAAACGAAGTCTTGGGCATTAATCCTGACAGCACCAGCATTTCCCCGTCCACCGGTGTTATTAGCGATAATGCTGCCACCTGTCATTTGAACCGATCCAGTGGCATTTAGCTCAATATCCCCAGCCTGACTTTGAGGCGACCCTAATCCTATTGCGATTCCGGCTCGCACTCGACTGTTTCCCGAAATCTTGATGTTACGGGCATTAATCGCAATACTCCCTCTATCGTTGTTGCGTACATTCAGTTCTGCTTGCTGGTCGATAAATAGGTCTGATCGCCCCACAGCATCAGAAAAACTCAAACTCAGGGATGAACCATTAGCTTGCAACCCAAGATTCCCGTCCGCTGCCACACCCCCTAACTCAATACGTCCATCTGCTGCCAGTAACCGTCCACCATTGATAGTCACAGTGCCGCCCAGCAGTGCCAAAGTCTGACCGCGAGCCACGCGCAAGGTCGCCCCCTGCGCCTGAACGCTGCCCGGATTGCTGCCGTACTGCAAGCCGATGGGTACATTCACCGTTAGCAGCGGTGGTGCTTGAGGATTGCTAGCACTGAAGGCAAAGCCATTATCAAACTCGAAGCGGTCTGCGCTGCTGGCAACAAAGGAACCACCAATGTTGAGTCGCGCTCCTGCACCAAACACAATGCCATTGGGATTGAGCAAGAACAGATTTGCTTTACCGTTGGCTCGGATTAAGCCATCAATATTAGAAATCGACCCACCTGTGACTCGCGTCAGGATGTTTTGCACATCGGCGGCATTGTTGAAGAAGGCAGAGCCTCCGGTGGGTATGGAAAACTGGCTCAAACTATGGAACAGATTGCTACCCCGCCTAGCCCCGCCATCAATCTGAAAGTTGGGATTGCCTGTAACTTGCGATCGCTCTCCTACTGGGAGTGTGTTGTCAGGTATCACTTGGGCGGCGAGCGGTTGAACAAAACTGAGTCCCCACAGAACACTGCCACTCAAAATCCATGTACTTAGATGCCACCTGCTCATCTTGTCTTGCCTCCAGTAGGGCGATTATTTCGATGCGAATGACTTCGTCGTGCTAGCGCGATCGCGCTTTGACAATTGGCAATTCCCGCTTGCACACCATGAGGATTGCCTGTGTTCGCTTTTAGCCCCTAGCTTATTTGAGTTGCCAAAATGCAACATTTCAAGCTTGAGCAAGAGATGTATATGTATACTACCGGAGTGGAAGTGAAATCAAGAATTCTGCTCCTTGTCCTAGTACAGAATTACATTGCAATTGACCACCATATTTTTCAACAACAATTTGATAGCTGACTGACAATCCTAACCCTGTTCCTTGTCCGACAGGTTTAGTTGTAAAAAAAGGATCAAACAGTCGTTGCTTTATAGAATCGCAGATACCAGAACCATTATCAGCAATCCGAATCTGCACCCAATGTTGATTAACTGTTTTAGTGCAAATTTCAATCTGTGGAGTGTTATTTATTTTTTTAATATCTCCTGAAGTTAAACCCCTGAATCCTGAATTTTCCAAAACATCAATTGCATTGTTAAGGATATGTCTAAATGCCTGAATAAGTGAGCTATCACAACACTTTACTAGGGGTAAATTACCATATTCTTTAATAACTTGAATTGCCCATCCCTCATTTTTCGGCATCAATCGATGCTGTAATAGCAGTAGCGCCTTATCCAAGCATTCATGCACATTGACAGGTTCCTTTGGCAGTTGATTCAGGGGAGAGAAGTTTTGCAAACTGTTGACGATTTGAACGATGCGCTCTGTTCCTCGTTGCATTGAATCTAAGAGCCGAGGAAAGTCTTCGTTGAGGAAATTAAGGTCAATTGCTTCTATTTCAGTTTCAATTTCTAGTACTGAACTTGGTAAATGTTGTTCATAGACTTTCAGTAAGTCAAATAAATTCTGGATGTATTGACGAGTCAGGCTCAAATTACAGTGGATGAAGCTGAGGGGATTATTGATTTCGTGAGCAATCCCCGCTATTAGTTGCGCCAGAGAAGACATTTTTTCAGCTTGAATCAATCTAGATTGAGCCTGCTTAAGTTCTTTATTAGCTTGTTGAAGTTGTTGAGCTTGTTGCCGATATTGAGCTTCGGATTGCCGTAACGCTTCTTCAATCTGCTTGCGTTGATGAATATCTCGTACCGTTACTAATAAGCAGTTCTGATTACTGATAACCGTAAGCTTGATGTTAATCTCACCCCAGAATAGCTGACCTGTTTTGCGCTTGAATAACCATTCAAAATTCTGGGATTCTCCTGTTGTTACGGCTTTTTCAATCCTTTGTATGGCTTCTGTTTGAGTGTATGGCGGCTCTCCTAAAGCCAAATCATTGATACTCAATTGGAGCATTTCTTCTCGTGTATAACCATACAAGTCGCAGGCTTTTTGGTTAATGTCGATAAATTCCAAAGTGCTAAGGTCACGGATAAAAATGGCATCATTAGCATTATTAAAGATTGCCTGATAAGCCTGATCGATTTCTAATTTAAAGTTGCCTGTATTATCGAGGTTCATGGCAATCTTTTCAAGAAGCTTGTTCATGATAGCTTTGTGTGTTTCAGCACATTGATTGCTAAGAGAAGTGAAGTAATACCAATTTCCTTTTCAAATGCTACACTTTGACCTAATCGAATCTCTTGGTATTTAAGCGGATGCCCGCCATAATCGAATCTCTTGCAACTGCCGCACGTAGTCCTTCGCTTGTGCTTTGACTACGGTATGGCTCCTCAAGTGTTCTATTTCTTGCGTCTCAATCTCGCTACCGCCCTGCTCAACCAATCGCTGGGTGACGTATTCCATCACGACGGGTTGCACCCAGAAGTACTCTCTGTCCTTCTCAATCAACGAACGTATCAATAGGGAATTCATGGCTTCTAGCAGCTTGCGCTTGGAGGCGACTGTGACGATGTCCTTCTCTAACTCAGCAAAGGATACGGGTTCTCGACTAATCGCCATCGAATACATCACTTCCTGCTCTGCCGCAGACAAGCGATTGAACTGCCCCTCCAAGAGATCGTGGAGGTGTTCAGAGACTAGAACTCCCTGCTGTGCATACTTAAATACCTCCGCAATTGTGCCATTGAAAAGCTCTTGGGTTGCTGCTGCCACTAGCTTCAATGCCAAGGGATTGCCTCCATAGTGTTTGCTCAGTTGGCTCCACTCTGCTTCTGAACCTACAAATTGTCCTTTTTGTTGGAACAGCTCTCGCCCTTGTTCGGCTTTGAGTCCCTTCAACGTGAGCGATCGCACTTTTGACTTCTCACCTTCGAGCAACGCGATCGCGCTGGGCTTTTCCCGACTCGTCAGCAGTAAGCAACTCTGATGCGGCACTTCTCCAACAGTCTGGAGTAGTTGAGAGTATCCCTCATAACCATCTCGACACTGCCCTGCCCGTTCGCCACTGCTCAAAATCGTTTCGGCATTGTCTAAGATTAGCAGACAGCGCGAGGAGCGCAGGCATTCCATCAACTTGGATAGTCTCCCATCTATGCTGTTGGGTATCACTGGGGCTTCTCCTCGCACCCGCAATACAAATGACAGTATACTCTCCAGCAACTCCTCCAAGGGTGGTGCATTTCGCAGACTTCGCCACACCACTATCTCAAACTCAGTTTGAATTTGCAGCGCCAGCTTCACTGCCAGCGTACTTTTGCCAATTCCGCCAATCCCCTGCAATGCCACTAATCTGCAATGCGCTTCTATACTCCACTGCCGAAGCTGGAACAATTCCTCCTCTCGCCCATAGAACTGAGACACATCTGCTGCTTCCCCCCAGTCCTGCTGCGGGTTCTTCTGCCGGGTTTCTAGTTCCTCAAACGGGGAGGTAGGGTGAGTATAGTCACTCTTGCTCAGCTCCAACCCAAAGGCTCGGAATGCATACTGCAATGACTGCTTGTCCACAGACTCTGTGCGTTTTAGCACCTTGTTAATAGTGTGCAAAGCTAAACTCGTGCGATCGCTGAGTTCCTCAAGAGTAAAGCGGTTTCCATAGTTTTCATCAAACTCAGCTTGGGTTTTGGCAGCGTGGAACTTGTCCCAGCCGTGAATGGTGAGGATAACTCCTCGATTGCGTCTGGATTTAGAGGGGGGTTGGGCAGTCGTCGAGGGGTGATTTGATTTTTCTAAAGAAAGATTGTCTACAGAGGAAAGAACGTACATATCTCAGTGTCCTATTTAGTAACGGCTGTAGAGCTTAAAAAAATGAAACTTGTGTAGTTTTGAAACCAATAGACAACGATTACTTGAACAATAATTGAGAGCCAATTCATTTTGTGTCTCGAAATTCAGCCGTATCTTCAGCTATCCCTTCAAAATATTCAGGATTTACAACTTAATTCTTCAATTTATTCAACCTAGATGACTCCTGAAGATTATCCAAGCTAGGCTCGATATAATATCCATTTCCAACCGACTGATGAGTACCGAAGAAATATCACAACTGATCGGGGTCGCAAACGAGCGAATTCTTGCTAAAACGGGTAAGACCCTAGGGGATATCCAGGCGTGCATCCTCGAACAAGCTTTGAAAGGGAAGAAACTCAAGGATATTCGCGTGATTGGGTACGCTGACAGCACCATCCAGCGAGTCTTCTGCCCCGAACTTTGGGAGCTACTGTCAAATGCTACAGGGCAGAAAGTAAGAGTGAATACTGTTCGACTTTTACTACAGAAACTGCTAAAGGAGTCAAACCTAGGCAGTCTAATGAATGAAGAGAGTTCTTCTGCATTCTCAGCTCGTGCTTTATCTCCTCCACCTTCTCCACAACCTTCTAAACGGGTGCTGCACAACTTACCGGCTCCAAGCTGTACAGCGTTCATTGGTCGTAAAGAGGAAGTTGCTCGATTGATGGAACTGCTTTCACCCAATCACGCCGCTCACTTGATCAGTATTGATGGCATCGGTGGTGTAGGGAAAACAACCTTAGCTGTGGAAGCCGCTTATCGTTGCCTGCGTGCTAGTTACGGTGATGGGGCTTTCCTAAGCGTACCCTCCTTTGAGGCAATTATCTTTACCTCTGCCAAAGAATCCTACCTGACTCCCTTTGGTGTTTTGAAAAGCCTTGCTCCTCGACGCACGCTCAATGACCTTTTTCGACAGATTGCGCGTACTCTAGACGACTTAGACATAACCGGAGCCGATTTTGTAGAGCAAGTAGACCTGATTAAA
>DATNQL010000895.1:0-5217 GCA_036704025.1 Stenomitos sp. | reverse complement strand
TTATTGATTAGCTCTGCTTATCATAAAACTCTCAAGGAAACAGGAGGAATATGTATTGAATAATACAGTTAATTAGACAAAAGTCTGAACTACTAGCCTGTTCCCCAGAGCGATCGCAAAAGTTTTCAGTCTACTGAATTTTCTTACCAGCATTCAGAACCTCGACGGCCCGCATCAAGTCATCCTCACTGGGCAATCCAGCTCTATTAGCTCTCACACTGGACGTGTGATGGCGAACATTATGCATTGAAAGCTTTTTGTGAGCATTTTGGGATTGAAAATCAACCGGAAAATTAATGTGAGCAACACCACGATAAGAGATAGCTGCGCGGCAAGCGATATCTGCTACTGTCTCTACATGAGCTGGTCCCATCACACGAGCGTTGTAGACAGTAACATCCATAAACAGCCTGTCGAGGTCTACATCTTGCTGTGAGTGAGTATCAATTAAGTCGTGGAAATGATGACCCGTGATTGCCACTACTGACTGGCCATCCATCTTGGCGTCATAAAGACCATTGAGCAGGTGGATACCACCGGGCCCGGATGTGGCAAGGCAAACACCCAGTTTACCCGTATATTTCGAGTAAGCGGAAGCCATAAATGCTGCCGCTTCTTCATGGCGTACTTGGATAAAGCGGATTTTGTCTTGGCGCTGGCGCAGTGATTCCATGATGCCATTAATGCCATCACCAGGCAGGCCGAAGATGGTATCAACGCCCCAGTCAATGAGGGTATCAATTAAAACATCACCTGCTGTTGTTGTCATTCGTTAATTCTCCTATTCTTTTACTTCTGTTTGAACGCAATATTGTATAGAAAACGTTCGTATTCGTATTAGTGCCAAGCTTGTTCTGATAAGGACATCACTTCCTGAATATTGAAGTTTATTTCTTGAGACCAGTTGCTACTCTACTCCCGGTACCAACTCCACTTTCACCCAGCCTGGTTGCCGTTTATCAAACGCTTTGTAAGCATCAAGAACAGACATAAGCGGTTCGATCTGGGTCAAGACTTTTGCTGGATCTACTGTGCCATTGCGAACCATATCCACCAACTCAGGAATATACTTACGGTGATTGCAGTTACCCATGTTGATCGTGAGATTTTTGTTCATCGCCATGCCGATGGGGAAGAACTTGTGGGTAGGTGGATAAACACCAATAATCGAGAGCGTACCAGCTTTGGCTAACGCTTGAACGGCCCACTCCAATGCTTGAGAAGGAGCATCACCCGGATGCCAATTTCCACTTTGAGGATTGGTTTTAGGAGCAATTTGTTGTAACTCCTGCTGAAATTGTTGGGCTTGTTGTTGGGCTTGTTCGGCGGCAGGTCCACTGTCAGGTGCATTCGCATCTACGCCAACGGCATCAATTGCTCGATCTACACCTATTCCCCCAGTCAGTTCGCGGATGACTTCAATTGGGTCTTCGGCATTAAAATCGATAACCTCTGCACCTTGATCGCGTGCCATCTCCAAACGCGACTTAATCGTATCGACGGCAATAATCCGTCCTGCACCGAACAATTTGGCGCTAGCTATTGCAAACTGTCCAACTGGACCGCATCCAAAGATAGCAACCGTATCTCCCGGTACAATCTCTGCAATGTCGGCTCCAAAATAACCCGTAGGGAAAATGTCGGAAATTAGAATGGCTTGGTCGTCTGTGACTTCTTTGGGTAGCTTCACTAGCCCCACATTCGCATAAGGAATCCGAGCATATTCAGCTTGCAATCCATCAAACGGTCCTGCGGCTTCTGGTCCTCCAAAAAAAGCTGTCCCAGCATTATGTCCGTGAGGATTGGCGTTATCGCACTGAGCATAATATCCAGTACGGCAATAAGAACAGTAACCGCAGGCAATTGTAGAGGGAACGACAACGCGATCGCCTACCTTGAGATTCCGCACGTTGGAACCAATCTCTTCAATAATGCCAACCCCTTCATGTCCCAAAATTGTTCCGGGTTTCATTCCCGTGAATGTACCCCGAATCATATGTAAATCTGTACCACAAATTGCACTGGAAGTTAATCGAATAATTGCATCGGTTGGTTCTTGGATTTTTGGTTCTGGGACATTATCCAGCCGAATATCTCCAATTCCATGAAAAACAACTGCTTTCATGATTAAATACTCCTTATTATTGAGTTCACCTTGCCTTAGCTAAGCACTAATACTGACTTGGTTCTTCTGCCTCAAGACATGAACTGATATTAAGTGAACTTGTAATTGGAAACACATGAAATCAATTTCAGTGAATGCAACTAGGAAATTTATAACGAAAAAAGTACAAACCTTTTGACCTTCTGCTGATATCATTTGCTCTCAAAAGCCTCCAGATGAATGCTTTCCAATTTTGAGAATCAACATTATTTTTATTTCTTGATTTTTGACTTAATAACATCACCCTCCTGTGGCAAACCCTGGATACAAGGTCATACCACCATCTACAAATAGGGTGGCACCGTTAACATAGTCAGAGTCATCGGAGGCAAGCCAAACCGCAGCCTTAGCAATGTCGTCCACATCTCCAACACGTTTAGAAGGAATCAGTGTGAGTAGTTTTGCCTCAGCTTCCGGTGTGTCCCAAGCGGCTTTATTAATTGGAGTTTTAATGGCACCAGGTGCGATGCTATTGACGCGAATTTTGTGCGGGGCGAGTTCTTGGGCGATACTCCGCATCATCATATCAATACCGCCTTTACTGGCAGCATAGTTGACGTGTCCTGCCCAAGGAATCACCTGATGGACTGAACTCATACAGATGATTTTGCCTGCCGCTGAAGAAACATGAGGTTGTACACCTCGACGCAAAAATTCCTTTGCTGCTTCCCGTGTACAGAGAAACTGTCCGGTTAGGTTTACTCCGATAACGAGGTTCCAGTGGTCGAGGGACATATCTACGAAGGCTGAATCTTTTTGTAATCCTGCGTTGTTAACTAAGATGTCAATGGTGCCGAATTCCTCGAACATGTGGGAGAACATCGCCTTCACGTCATCTTCTTTGCTGACATTGGCTTGAATTGCAATCGCTTCTCCGCCTGCCGATTTAATATCATCTACAATTTTGTGAGCCTCCTCAGCTTCAGAGTGGTAATTAACCACAACTGATGCACCCGATGCAGCCAGATAACGAGCCACTGATTCACCAATACCAGAACTACCACCTGTAACGAGTGCTTTTTGTCCTTTGAGAAGGTAAGGTGAAAAACTCATAAGTTGCCTTCAAATTATCTCTAATAAATTTATTCACTTTCTTTGAGCTTGTTTGCTCATCCTACTTACTGTTGATAGAATCAGTGCGATCGCTCTAATTTCTGTTAATAAGCTGTCGATTATAGCGTTTCCTAGTCTCGTGAGGTACGTTATCGAGTTTAAAATCCCCCTTTTCAAGGGGGATTTAGGGGGATCGGGTTGTACCTCACCTGAGAGAGAATCGCTATATTTACTTTTCCTACTGCAATGCCTCACTGTAAGGATTCTAACTGACAAAAAGTGCAAGTTAAATGCGCGGTCGCTTACCAAATGGGAATTCAGAAGCTGATTCAGACACGGATTATTGCCATCTGACCAATGGAACTTATTTCTAGGCTTAACTTTAGGAATTAAAATTGAGGACTCTCATCTGTCTAATGGAGGAATAACTCTACTCTTTCCAAAGAAGAATTGAAATTTCATTCTGATTTCATAATTCTATGGAACCTTGTTTAAATAGCGAAAATATATACAGTTTCAACTAGGAGATATAGATTTATACGAATTTATATCTTTAAATAAACTGTTTTTGAATTGACAGTATAATCCCTGGAAAATGTGTTTCATTCAATGTCCTGATTTTTGGCAAAATCTTAATGTTAACTTTTGGGACAAAATTGTTAGTTTTTCTCGTCATGTCAACCTTTAGATGGATTTACGGATATATCCTTCTAAGCAAATAGTTATTAGCGGTACGGTCGTTTAATAGGTAATGGCTTAGGAAGGTAAAGATACAAGGCAGTTCCCCTAGAACGGAGATTGATTAATAAAAAAACGAGTGCCAAGGAGATAGCAATGCCTGCTCTGCCACTAAATAGTGAAAACCTACCGTATCCCGATCCCCTCCATCCGATCATCGTTCACTTCGTGATTGCGATGGTGTTTTTTTCCTTTTTCTGCGATGTGGTGGGTTATTTTATTCGCAAACACCAGTTCTTCGAGGTGAGTATCTGGAATCTACTGGTTGCCTCAGTTACCGTTTTCTTGGCGGTTATCTTCGGGCAGTTTGAAGCGGGTTTGGCACAACCTTACAAGGCAGCTCAGTCAACTTTGACGTATCATACGCTCCTGGGCTGGTTGATTTCAGCTCTCATCGTTCTTCTCACCACATGGCGCTTTGCCATTCGCACCCGCAGTCCCCTTAAGGTATCGCCCGTTTACTTGGGTGTAGCGACATTTGCAATCTGCTTGGTGTCTTTGCAGGTGTATCTCGGCAGCAAGCTGTTTTGGGTATACGGACTGCATGTAGAACCGATTGTGGAAGCGATGAAAAAGGGGGGCTTGTAATGAACTCGCAACTCAGTAACCAGTTAGGGTTCGGGCAAAGTGCCAACAATCTGCCCTACCAATTCCCCATTCATCCGAATCTGGTTCACTTTACGCTGGGACTGTTCATCATTGCCATTATCTTTGATATTGCCGGAACGTTTTTTCCCTTAGAACGACCCATCCTGAAGCTTTTCGGTATTCCTAGCCTGCGATCGGGGTTTTACACGGTTGGCTGGTATAACCTGGTAGCTTGTGCGATCGCCACGGTTTTTACCGTAGCAGCAGGCTTTTTCGAGATGATGTTGGCGAACCCACCTGCCACTATGAAGAGTGATTGGGGATTAGACCCTGGGCTGACCATGATCTTACATGGTGTAGGGGGTATCCTGCTGTTGGGAATTATCATTGCCATGACCGTGTGGAGAGGGCTACAGCGCTACCACTGGCGTAAGGATCGGGTTAGGCAGGTGCAATGGAGCTACTTGCTGGCGGGCATTGTCATGTTTGGGATTTTATACGTCCACGGGACGTTGGGAGGGCAGATGGGAAGCGAGTTCGGCGTTCATGTTACGGCTGCCGAGTTGCTCCGGCAGGGCAAAAACCCCAATTTGCTGCTGGATTAATTCCAGAAACAGTGATGGGTGCGCGTGTATAAGTGTCACTAGCTTATGTTGAGAATTTTAGAGTATATC
>DATNQL010000894.1:0-18686 GCA_036704025.1 Stenomitos sp. | reverse complement strand
ACTGCTGATGCGCCACACGGTGGAACACATTGAAGTGTCCGGTGGTAAAGCGACCCATGTGAGGATTTGCAATCAAAAAACAGGGGAAGTATGGACAGAGCCAGCAGATGAAGTGGTTGCCAACGTCACGGTTCAAAATTTGGTGAAGTTATTGGGAGAGCAAGTTCCTCAGGGGTACAAACAGCGAGTCGAGCAGTTACCTCCAGCATCGGGTGCTTTTGTGATTTATTTGGGCGTTGACCAAAGTGCAATTCCCCTCGGTTGTCCGCCCCATCTTCAGTTTCTTCACGATTACTCTGACCCGATTGGGGAGAATAACTCTCTATTCGTTTCTGTGAGTCATGCCGGAGATGGTCGTGCACCAGAGGGTAAAGCGACGATTATTGCCTCCTCTTTTACCGAAGCGGCGATGTGGTGGCAGGGGACGAAACAGGAGTATGACCAGCTTAAGCAACAGTATACAGAAGATGCGATCGCCCAGCTTGCTCAGTATTTTTACTTAAAACCCGAAACCATCATCCACCAAGAAGTGGCAACTCCCCGCACGTTTGCCTTCTACACTGGTCGCGACCAAGGGATTGTCGGGGGGATTGGGCAACGTATACCCACGTTTGGCCCCTTTGGTTTCGCCACACGCACACCGATTCATCATCTGTGGTTGGTGGGTGATTCGACCCATCCTGGAGAAGGGACGGCTGGGGTGAGTTACTCGGCACTCACGGCTGTCAGGCAAATTGAAGCATCCGCTTGAAATTTCTCTGTCATTGATGAGAAACCTAAATTCAGACAGAGTAGGCACAAGACCTGCCCCTACACACCGTGAAAATTTAGAAATTCTGTAGGGGTACCCCTTGTGGGTACCCTAAATTGCTGACACCGTTGCAAAAACTGAGCCGGAATCTCTGGACGCCCACCCCAATGCAGATGCACATAAGAAGCGTGCACCTGATGCCGTCGCCACCCTTCAGTTGCCGCTTTACCCTCACCTTTTTGGTCATATCCCCGTGTCTCAAACAACGGATTCTCCGGCATCGCCGTTAACTGAGAGTGATGAAACTCATGCCCCCACACTGTTACTCCTGCCGATAACAATGGACTTTCTTGCAGAGCCGTTGCCTGCCGATATCCTACCGTGAGACGCTTGCCCATTACTGTTGTTGTGGGCAATACTCCCACCATCGACCAAGACTGTCCCTCGAAATCCTGGATCTGCTCACACAAATACATCAATCCCCCGCATTCAGCATAAGTTGGCACTCCTGTCAAGATAGCGGTTCGGACAGACTCACGCGCAGGGATATTTTCAGCCAATTGTTGGGCAAAGACTTCGGGAAAACCGCCGCCAAAGTACAAGCCCTGGATATCCGCAGGTAAAGCCGAATCTGTGAGGGGACTCCAAGGCACTAACTCAGCACCCAGTTCTTGCAAAATATCCAGGTTGTCCTGATAGTAGAAACTAAAAGCGCGATCGCGTGCTATTGCCAGCCGAACTGGAGATCCCCCTAAATCCCCCTTAAAAAGGGGGACTTTGAATCCAGTTTCCCCCCTTGATAAGGGGGGGCTAGGGGGGGTAAGCAACGGGAATAGTCGTTCCCAGTCGAAACAACTCTCTGCCAAGTGGACGAGTCTATCGATCAAATCATCCAACTGTGCCATCTCAGCCGTAGGCACTAAACCCAGATGCCGAGCGGGAATTGTAATATTATCCTGACGCCGCAATACTCCGAGTACAGGAATTTGCAAGGGTTCCAAGGCGTCTTTGAGAAGTTCCAAGTGGCGATCGCTCCCCACTCGATTCAACACCACACCCGCTAGCTGTATCCTAGAGTCAAAGGTTTTGTAACCGTGTGCGATCGCAGCGACTGAACGAGACAACCGACTGCAATCCAACACCAAAAGTACAGGCAATTCCAACAACCGCGCCACATGAGCCGTACTTGCCCAATCCTCTCGCCCTGATGCCCCATCAAACAAGCCCATCACCCCTTCAACAAGGGCATAATCCACCCCTTGCACATGACGGGTAAAACAGTCTTGGACGTACTTTTCCGAAGTCAGCACCGGATCTAAATTCCGGCAGGGATGCCCGGTAACCTGCTGATGAAACATCGGATCGATGTAATCCGGGCCAACTTTGAACGATTGAACCCGTTGCTTGTGCCGTGACAAAAAGGACAATAGGGCGAGCGTAACCGTTGTCTTGCCCACCCCACTGCGTTCACCCGCAATGACTAAAGCCATCGTAACTGGTAATTGGCAATTGATACTTGACTTTTATCCCCCATTACCCATTACCTATTACCCATTGACCAATTTGAGCATCTCCGCCGTAACCGCCAGACTTTCTTCATAAAGCACCTCACGACCCCAACGTTGCAGTTGCTGACTCAGCAGGTGTTCGGTCTTTTGGTCAAACAACGGTGTTACCTGCTGAATCCGGCAAGACTGAGCACCACCCCCAGCTTCCATCCGCATACAACCCATTGTTTCCGAACACAACACCGTACAGCAGTCCGCCTCGGTATTGGTCGAACCCAACCGCAGGCTGATTAAATCACCGGCAATTTCGCCCACATCCGCAACAGGAATGCCTGCCAACTCAGCTTCAATTGTATGCTGGTCTGTGGAGGTAAATCGCACACGCCGAATATCATAATCACCCCCCTCTTTTTGATAAGAGACGGGACGCCACTTCAAGCGAGAGGCTAGCCAACCCAAAAACATCAATGCCTGAGCTTGGTTTCCTTGCTCGTAATCAATCGTGACCTGGTCAACGTCTTTGAGCGCCGCCCGCCGCTCTGGTGGGTCGAACGCCTCCGCCGTCAACTCTTGCCAAGGTGCTAACCGCCGCCAGTTGAGGTCAGCAATTGCTGTTCCGTGAGCAATCAGCTCGTATACCTGTAAGAGCTCTGGCTCTGTCTTATTGAAAGAACTAGAGTCAATGATGATGCTGTTGCTCAGGTTAGACAGTCGCTTGAACAGACCATAGTCCGGGTCAGGGGTTCCCTTCCACCACAGGAACTTGGGCAGCTCTCCAATCATCAGCTCTGAAATCATCCCAGCATTGCGTTCTAGAGCCGCAGCCGTGCCTCGTAAAGTGATGTATTCGCAGCAAACCAGAGTACTCTGACTTTGCTTTTGCACAGGGCAAGAGGCAGAAACCTGAGCCGTCACGCCTTCATCTTCTCCTGCCATCGGACAAAGAGCAATAATCCGACAGGGGTTGGATGCCGCGATGGCATCAGCAAGCCCTGAGCCTTCCAAGTCGGGCGAATACTGGAGCCGTTCAGCTTCTTCTGTACTGCCTACGGCCCCATGTTTGAGTCGTTCCGTGTATTCTTCCCGCACTTTAGCTTTGGTGGCATCATCTGCCGTACCGGTTCTCGGCAGTCCATAAGCTTTTTGAGCCGCTTTCAGTGCCGCCACCATACGCGGCCCCACGATACCATCAATGGGGCCGGTGTAATATCCCAATGCCGCTAAAAGTTGCTGGGTTTCTTCAGGTTCATAGACAATCAAACTAAACGTTGATGCCCGGATGGCGGAGGGAAAATCGCCGTATTCACCCGAGCCACCATAACTCTGCCAGATTTGATGCAGTTCCGCCTCGATATCACTAATGGAAATATCTTTAGGCGGTTGTATAGAGACGATTGGAGGAGATTGGGTTGCCATATCACTTATTCGTTGTTTGTTGTGGGTTGGTCGTTGTTGCTTATTATTTGGGGATTGTTAGTGCTTAGCTGTTAGCAATTTAACGACTTCTTATAACTCAACAATAAACACTAACCACTCCTCAGGGCATTGAGCCAAACACGGCTACAGTCTACGCCAGCGGCGTCCATCCCGATTAATCAATAGTTCCGCCTCTGTTGGCTCCCACGTTCCGGCTTCATACTGCGGAATCGAGGCGGGATTAGCGGGTGCTTCCCAAGCCATGAGTGCAGGTGTCACCACTCGCCAAGCCTCCTCCACTTCGTCGGCACGGGTAAAGAGGGTTTGGTCACCCAACATACAATCGAGTAATAGGCGATCATAAGCATCAGAGGTTGATACGCCAAAGGAAGAGCCGTAGCTAAAGTCCATATCAACGGTGCGCGTCCGCAGGTTCGGCCCCGGCATTTTCCCTTCAAATCGGAGCGAAATCCCTTCATTCGGGTGAATCCGCAGGGTGAGTACATTGGGGTTTGCTTGTTGTGCGGCGGATTGGAAAATTAACAGGGGGACATCGCGGAACTGGATCGCAATTTCACTCACCTTCTTCGGCAGTCGCTTACCCGTTCGCAGGTAGAAGGGCACACCCTGCCAGCGCCAGTTATCGATCAGTAGCTTCATCGCCACGTAGGTGGCTGTGGTCGAGTTGGGGTTCACTCCCGGTTCCTCCCGATAACCAGGAACCCGCTTTCCTTTCATCCAACCGGCTGAATATTGACCCCTTACGGCTGAAGCTTCCAAGTTATTGATATCGGCTAGGTGGGTAGCCTGAAGTACTTTGACTTTCTCTGTGCGAATGCTATCAGCATCTAAGGAATTGGGCGGTTCCATCGCCGTGAGGCAAAACACCCGTAGTAGATGATTTTGCACCATATCCCGGAGTGCACCGGAGGTTTCATAATAACCCGCTCTATCTTCAACGCCCACCGTTTCTGCCACTGTAATCTGGACGTGGTCAACAAACTGGCGATTCCAGAGTGGCTCAAAGATAGCGTTGGCGAAGCGAAAGACCAACAAATTCTGAACGGTTTCTTTGCCTAAATAGTGGTCGATGCGGTAAACCTGTTCTTCTTTACAGACTTGTTGCACGACTCGGTTGAGCTTTTGAGCCGAACTCAAATCGGTACCGAAGGGTTTTTCAATCACCAAGCGGTTCCGAATCGGATCGCTCAGCATTCCTGCACCCCCGAGTTGTCGGATCGCTTCTGGGAAGAACTTGGGAGAAACGGATAGGTAAAACACTCGATTCCCTCGTGTCCCCCGTTTCCCATCGAGTTCCCCTAAAAAGGCTTTCAGTTTCTGATAGCTTTCTGGTTGATCAATATCACCCGGACAGTAGTACAACCCCTGGGCAAAGTCTTCCCACAGTTCCTCGGTGCCAATGCCGTCGGCAAACTGCTCTATGCCCTCGCGCATCTGTTCCCGAAAGTAGTCATGGCTCCATTCGCGACGTGCCACACCCACAATTGTCGTTTCGGGAGGCAGGCGTCGATCGCGTTTCATTTGGTAAATGGCAGGCACCAATTTGCGTTGCGTCAGGTCTCCCGACGCCCCAAAAATCACCAAAATCGCAGGTTCCGGTGTCCGTTCCTGTTGTAATCCAACGCGCAGAGGGTTTTCTAGCAGAGTCACCATAGGAAGTAAGAAAGATCTAAAGATGAATAAGGATAAGGCACAAAGCCTGAAGCGTGAAGTAAGGAATGTTTCACCCTTCATCCTTCACGCTTCAGATGGTTTTACACCGTCGCTAACTTCTGGACTTTGTCCTGTAGCGATGCCATTAAGGACTCAAAGGGCTTGACAAATTTGTCAATTCCATCTAATAGAAGTTCCTCCATAACTTCGTCGATATTGATGTCGATATCGGGGTGTTTGAGGCTTTCCATTAACTGGTACGCTTGGTCAACATCGGCTTCAACGCGATTGGCTGGGGAACAATGATCAGCACAGGCTTCGATCGTGTTGGGTGGTAGGGTATTGACGGTATCCGGGCCGATCAGCTCATCGACATACATCACATCGCTGTATTCGGGGTTCTTGGTGCTGGTACTCGCCCACAGCAGTCGTTGGACTTTGGCTCCTTTTGCGGCTAAGGCTTTCCAGCGATCGCTCTGGATAATTTCCTTGTATTTCTGGTAAGCAATTTTGGCATTCGCGATCGCTACTTTGCCTTTCACCGCTTCCAGCATGGCTTTCTTCTCGATCCGATCCATGCCTTCCGCCAGCTTGGCGTCAATCCGTGCATCGATATTGATATCAATCCGGCTGAGGAAGAAACTCGCCACAGAGGCAATGTTGCTGATGTCCTTGCCCTCGGCAACCCGCTTTTCCAAGCCTCGGATGTAAGACCAAGCCGTCTCAACATAGCTGTCTACGGAGAACAACAGGGTAACATTCACATTAATTCCTTCGCTGATCACTTGCTCAACGGCTGGCAAGCCCATCTTCGTGCCAGGAATCTTGATCATCACGTTTTCCCGACCAATCTGCTCATAATAGCGTCGGGCTTGCTCGATGGTACTTTGCGTATCATCGGCAATGTTCGGCGGAACTTCAATACTCACGTAACCATCCAGTTTATTGGACGACTCATAAACGGGTTTGAAGATATCGCAGGCATTCCGGATGTCATCAAACACGAGAGATTCATAAATTTCCAACACCGATTTCTGGGCACGGATACCGGCTTCAATATCGGCATCGTAGATTGCATTCCCTACAATCGCTTTTTCAAAGATGGCGGGGTTGGAGGTAATTCCGACAATCCCCCGTTCCTCAATTAACTGATTGAGTTCGCCGGACTGGATAATTGAGCGGCTCAGATTATCCATCCAGATACTCTGACCGTAATTTTGTTCAATTTGGAAGATGGGATTGTTGGCTGTTGCTGTCATTCTGGAACTCCTAGTAATTGTGATTTACTCTGCTGATTGAAGGTTAGAAGCTGAGGGCAGATGGGTCATTAAGCTTTAGTCATATACTCTTGACAAAAGGCTCGTGATTAACCTGAACGAGAAGCCATTGCCGCTTCTTCGGAATCTCGTGCCTTTTCCTGAATAAAAGATTCGACAAGAGCTACATCTTCTTTACTTCCGATAATTAACGGTGTTCTTTGATGCAACGCCTGAGGCACTACATCCATCAGATTTTGAGTTCCCGTACTGGCTCTGCCACCGGCTTGCTCCATCAAGAAGGCAAGGGGAGCCGTTTCATAAAGTAGACGCAACTTTCCCTCCGGCTTCTTCAATGTACCCGGATAGAGAAAGACCCCCCCCTGAGATAAAATTCGATGAAAATCTCCGACTAAGGCTCCACTGTAGCGAGCGGTATATCCTTCATGGCGATGCACGTAGCGAATATAGTCCCGAATCGATTCATCCCACTGCCAGAAGTTTCCTTCATTGACGCTATAAATCGGTCCATGGTCTGGCACCTGCATGTTTTCTTTAGAAAGGATAAACTCGCCTAAGCTGGGGTCAAGGGTAAAAGAATGAACCCCCGTGCCGATCGAGTACACCAGCATCGTACTCGGCCCATAGAGAATGTAGCCAGCGGCGATTTGTTTATGTCCGTTTTGTAGCAAATCGCTGGCTTCGCCGTCTAAGTCCTCGCCTTCTTGTTTGCGAATCGAAAAAATCGAACCGATATTCAAGTTGATGTCTATATTCGAGGAACCATCAATTGGGTCATACAACAGGGTATAGCGTCCAATTGGGCAGTTTTCCGGGATGTAGTAGGGTTTTTCCATTTCCTCGGAGGCTAAGCGACAAACTAAACCGCTTTGCTTAAACACCGAGATAAACACATCGTTGGCATAGACATCCATCTTTTTGACGGACTCTCCCTGCACATTAACGGTACCCGTAACGCCTAACACGCCCTCGACTAAACCAGCACGGCTCAGATGTCGAGAAATCAGTTTGGCGGCCAAAGCAATCCGAGTCATGAGCGCACTGAGATCTTGTGCCTCTGCTGAGAAACTATGAAGTTGCTGTAAAACGTGACGCGATAGCGTTGTACAATCACGATCCAGAGTCCGTTCCTGAGCTACAGGCTGATCTACCTCTGCCATAATTTTCGTCCTCCCTATCGGTAAAGCATTCTGACCACAGGTCAGTTGCTCATGAAACTGCCTCAATCAAGCCGAATGCCTTATCCTCTTTAATTTCTATCTTAGGGAGGCATTCGGGCTGCGGCTTCTAACTTTAGGAGAACTAAAGAAACCTTTAGATGAACTATAGAAACAGGAATGAAATCTTCATACTGCCTTCCTTGTCTATCAACCCTGAGTGAGTTCAAATCTATTAGGAAGCTCACGAAGTAAGCATCAAAAGGGATATGGGAGAACATAAACGCATTGGAATTCTCACCAGTGGTGGAGATTGTGCTGGGCTGAATGCGGTAATTCGAGCGGTGACGCATCGAGCGGTCGGGACTTATGGCTGGGATGTCTTGGGTATTTATCGAGCAACTCAGGGGTTAATGAGCCGTCCTGTGCAAGCGATCGAGCTGGATGTGGAGAAGGTTGATAGCATTCTCACCAAGGGAGGCACCATCCTAGGTACAACGAATAAAGGTAACCCCTTTGCTTTTCCAATGCCGGATGGAACGTTCCACGACTGCTCGGAAGACATCATCGAAGGGTACCATCTGCTGGGGCTAGATGCCCTGATTGGGATTGGGGGAGATGGGAGCTTAGCCATTCTTCGCAAAATCGCTCAGCAAGGGAATCTGAACTTTGTGGCTATTCCTAAAACGATTGATAATGACGTTGGGATCACTGAGCGTTCGATTGGGTTTGATACGGCGGTAAATATTGCGACCGAAGCACTGGATCGCCTACACTTTACAGCCGCCAGTCACGACCGGGTGATGATTTTGGAAGTGATGGGTCGGGACGCCGGTCACATTGCGATCTCGGCAGGAATTGCCGGAGGTGCAGATGTGATTCTGATCCCAGAAATTCCTTACACCCTTGATAACGTCTGCCGCAAGATTCAAGAGCATCAGGCACAGGGGCGGAATTTCTCTTTAGTGGTGGTTTCAGAGGCCGTTTGTACAGAAAATGGTGAAACGGTGACTTGGAGCGATCGCTTCGGCGAATGTCGTTTAGGTGGGATTGGTCAATACTTAGCGGATCGGATTTCTACTTGTACCGGTGCCGAGACACGCGTCACGGTTTTGGGACATACTCAGCGGGGTGGTATCCCTTCTCCCCTTGACCGCTTGATTGCCTCTGCCTTTGGTGTGGCAGCGGTTGATTTAATTGCCGATGAAAAATATGACCATATGGTCACTTGGCAACAGCGTCAGGTGGTATATGTACCGATTCATGAGGCTCTGGGTCACTATCAAGCCGTAGATCCCCAAGGCACTCTAGTCAAAACAGCTAGAGGACTACAGATCTGCCTTGGAGATTAGACGAGCTGTTTTCAGGTAGCTCGTGCCTAATGAGACGAGGTGGGTCGTGATTCCATGACCCTCGCTCGTCAATCTATCCCATTGGGCAATGATTAGGACTGAGTCAGGCCGATGAGACTGATAGGATTATTGCCTCTAGCTCGCGTTGAGATAGAGCTTTAGAATCGATTATTACTGCGCCTTGCTCCACCACCACTACTGCGATTATCTTCTTTGGGTCTTGCTTTATTGACTCTCAATTGACGTCCCATCCACTCGGCCCCATCCAATTCGGAGATGGCAGAATCTTCTTGGGTTTCTTCTGTCATTTCAACAAAGGCAAAGCCACGCATCCGACCCGTTTCACGGTCTGTGGGTAACACCACTCGCTTGACGGTGCCGTAATCGGCAAATACTGTTCTCAAGTCTTCTTCGGTGGCTTGGTAAGACAGGTTTCCGACGTAAATGGTCATGTCGATCAATAAAGCTGAACTAAGGACTGATGTTCAGATTCACAGACCAGAGTTTGGCACTGGAAGCTGCTGAACGTCTTGTCTGAGTACACCAATGATCAATTTTTAAGAACTAACCATGCCCCAGGTGATCACTTCGTGCGACCTCCCAGAGATCATCGCAAGACCTCAAAAATCTAACCACAGGTAGAACTGAACTTTGACTTTCGTTTTATGATAGCCTACCTATCTGCTTGTTCGTCGTTACCTACCTCACATTTCTAGCTCACACAAGCAAACTAGGGTCTACTCTGGTTGAGCAGACCCCAAGGTTTTAGGCGAATTCAATTAAATTGGGTCTTATTCAATCGAAATCGATTGAGGACCGCTACTTTTACCGTTTTCACTGCCACTGGGAGCAGATGTATAAGGAGTAGAGCCTGTTTGTTGCTCCAGCCAGCTTTTTACGGGGTCATCGGCGAGGTTGAGTCGAAACACTCCTGAAAAAAATCCTCCCAAGAAAGCAACAGGCTGCTGAGTCAGTTCTTTGGCAATGGGTGTTAGTTCATCGAGAAACATCCGGGTGTCTCCTTGTGCTACTGGGTGTTGATAATGAGTGATTCCTCTCGAATCCTAACCTGTCTGTTTCGGAGTAACCTTCTAGAGCGATGATTACTCCTGAACCGCTCCGATTATTTTTCTGGAAACAGACATTTATCGGAGTCACAACCGGCAGGTCCGGCTTCTGCTAATTCGCCGGAATCATAACGACTGAGGGCTATATGGAAATCATGGATTTGACGTCGCGTGACAACTTGCTGCATTAACTGTTCGTACTGATGACGGTCAATTGGCTCAAAAGGCAAACGAGGGAAGGTTTGATGATCATCAAAGCGTGCGAGCAGAGCCGCAGAGATGTAGCCTTCGTCATCTCGGATGGCCTCGTAAATCCGAGTCCCCAGAGATTCAATTTCCGCCTCACGCAGCTCAATGGTAGCGCTGGTGTTGTGTCGGGTATAGAAGTTCTGGACTTGCATGTAAAAGTCAAATTGTGCGCTCGCACTGAATTGACTGATATCAATTTCATCCGCTCCCGCTAAGTCAGCCCAAGGTACGGCAACCGGAATTTCCACCAGCCATTCCGAGCAACGGGAATCGAAGGGGTCATTCAAGAGGTTCCCATTTTCATCTTTATCGGATTGAGAAGGGATGACGTTGTATCCATAATCGATACAAGCCAGTGCTACAGGGTCATTTTTGCGGAACGTAATCCGTCGGATAAAACGCTGGGCTTTGGGCGGATGCCAACCGGGTGAGGCTCCTGTTAAGAGAGATTTGGTACCCGAAGGTTGAACCGTGGTGCATCGGTTGGGGCGTTTGAGTCCATGGCGATCACAATAATCCCACACGACCCGATGCACAATTTCTCGCCAACGAGTCAAGTATTCTTGCTCTTGTAACTTAAACTGGACGCCTGCGGTCGTATCCGGTCGTCCTTCTTGCCACCAACGCAGCCAATCGACTCCAAGGGCGTTTACAAAGAAGTCGAACAAGCCTGTAAAGGATACACCGACGATGGGATCGAGTTCCCGAGACTTGCGATAACGTTCCTCCACAAATTGGTGATTCAGAAGCACGGCGACTGAAAGCGCTCCGGCGGTAAAAGCCTCCTCTTGTTCTTTCTCGTTGAAGGGGTCGATTTGGTTGAGATGAATCTCAGCCAAATTGCAGTGAAAGTTAGAACCAATAATTTCCAGTTTTGTTACCCTAAAGGCTTTTTATCCTTTAGTTCTACAGGTTCAGTTTTCCCTGTAGCTCGGCGTACATTTTCTTCCTAATATCAGGAAGCCCCACACTCTTGGAGCTACACGAAAAGGTGTAGGAGGTGTTCCCTCGGCTTATATTCTTTGTAAATTGTATCTTGATGCCTAATTTTCAATTAACAAAGTTTCACCCTCTACGCTCTACGGTGGTAAAGGCTTTTGAGTTCCTCTACTTACCTCGGTATTAACAGACTGCTAAATGGTAGATCTTTCGACTTTTCAGCATGAGCCAAACCCGTGCTTCCAATCAATTGGATGATTAGAGATGGAACGTAAAGCACAAACAAAAAAAATGTGCATTTTATTCCAGCTAAAACTACCTGTAAAAAAGCCTGTTTAAGTAGTTTCAGTGTCCCGAATTTTACCGAATTTAGCAAACTATATCTCAGCTTCTACCGATTTTGCGGGGTTTTTAAGGTGAGGCAAAGTTACTTACCACACGGATTTAAACCGACACGAGCTAACCGATGATCTATCTCATCAGGAACTAACGTCGGATAACGTTCTTGCAACCATTGTTTGGCTTTTCCTTGTTCGTAAGATTTCAGAAAATCTGTTCTTAGCTCTTGAGTTGACAGCAAATCGCAGTTAGCTCTGGCTACGGCTTCACCAGCCCATTGAATGGCACCTTCACCACTGTAATATTGCTTTCGGACTACTTCAATACATTCTTGTTCAGAGGGTTTTCGAGAGAAAATTCGGGTATGGTTCGCCATCCGAAGCGCATCTCTCTCAGGATCGATACGCCAATTTCCCTGTTCATCTTGCTGCCAAAGATTCGTCTTGGCATTAGCGCCTAATTCATCGTGAGAATTGAACTGGCGTATTCCTGCACTTCTGCGAATATTTCCAGCAACGATGGTGATAGCGGCTTCATCAATTAATAGACAGCACTCAACTGAATTTAATTGTCGCCCTACAGCTTTATTTAAAATTGCTGCACCACGCTGATAAAGTTCCGATAACTTAACAGGATTGGCAACGCCTCCAAAGCCTTTGAGAGACTCTCCCGCCGGACGCACATCACTCAAGTCAATAAAAACGTCTACTGATGCGGAAAATTGCTCATCACTGGATAATTCCAGCAGGGTTTGGTAAGACTTCACCCAACCTTGGCGAGAGTCTCCTACGTTGATGTAGGCTTGATTTCCCTCAATCTTTACTTCTGTGTATTCCCGGCGTTCTGCGATTGGGGTAGAGCCAATCTCTCCTTGTACATTGACTGTAAGGTGGTTCCGAATCGGGGGGAGTTGGTTGATGTACTGGGGTTCGAGGACAGCGCCTGTACCACAACCCATCATCGCTAAGTCCATCATTAGACCAAAAGCTTGCCAATCCACCGCATTTGTGCTAGTGCAATTGTAGGCTCCGGAGAAGTTCTCTGGTTTTTCCAACCAGTCGGTGCCGCCAACCCACATCCATCGCCCTGAGGGGAGACTCTTGAGCTGGCTCATCATCCGATAGAGTAGGGTTGCTTCGCTGTCAGTCAGCTTTCCGAGTGTCGTCAATCCTTGGGTGGTGCGATCGCACACTTCCTGCCACGTCTCCCGCCCCCTTTCTGTTCGACGGCTGTATGTCCTAAAAAACACAGGATTAGCCGCTGGTGCTGTTTCAGGGAACTGCGTCGTCTCGCCTCTCCGCTCAAGTTCTCGAACCATAGATTCAAATGAGCCTCGCTGTCTCAGATATAGTGGTTAAAACTCTACAAGGAGTCAATACTACCCTATAACTAGAAAGGGATTCATGCTTGTATCGACAGGTCAAGCCACAGTGTTGCCTGTGGTAAAAGCACTGACATTAAGGGTTTTCCTAAGGTGGATTGATTTGATCAGAGCTGCCGAGAAGACAGCGTGAGCACAGTCCCCACAGCCGTTAACATCCTGATCTGTAAGACCCAATTTCTGAGCCAACCCTGTATGATAGCTCCCTGGCGATCGCTTCTCGCTCGTGCCCTCCACAAAAATCGCAGCCTGCCTGATGCGCGTTACTTCCAACTGGCTACCGTTCGTCCGGATGGACTCCCAGCGAATCGCACAGTTGTCTTTCGGGGGTTTTTGGACGACACTAACCAAATCAAAATCATTACCGATTCTCGGAGCCAGAAAGCAGAGCAAATTAATCATCAATCTTGGGGAGAAGCGTGCTGGTACTTTCCCAAAACTCGTGAGCAATTCCGTTTAGCGGGTGAATTAACGTTGGTTGGAGCGGAGTATCCCAACCCATCTCTTCAAGATGCCCGTCAGACAACTTGGCAAGAACTTTCTGACGCCGCTCGTTTACAATTTGCGTGGCCTCATCCCGGTGAACCCAGAGTTGAAGACGGCGGTGCGTTTTCGCCACCGCCGCCACACTTAGAGCAACCATTACCCAATTTTTGTCTGTTACTACTAGACCCTATACAGGTCGATCACCTAGAGTTACGAGGCGAACCCCAAAACCGGGTCTTTTATCGGAAAAACAACTTTCATGACTGGTCAACGCAAACCGTCAATCCTTAAAGGGTTGCAAATAGGGGTTAAATCCCAGATCCATCGAAAAACTCCTGAATCGCTTTGTCCTTGAGGTTGCAAGACTGGGCAACTGTTACTGGAGGAGTGGATATCTCCAAGGCTGAAGCCCCAGCATAAACTAAAACAGGGATAGAAGAGGGTGGATTGACTTGCTCTTGTAATTCTTGTAATTGTTGCTCTAAAGCCTCAATTCGGTCTACTAAAGTGCGAATCACAGTGGCTTCTGAATCAGGTAGGTTGCCATGTTCTAAGGGATCAACTCGAACACCAGCGCGATAAATAATCCGACCTGGAACACCCACAACTGTACAATCAGCCGGCACATCTCGCAACACGACTGAACCGGCTCCAATGCGGACATTGTGACCGATTTGGATGTTACCCAAAACTTTAGAACCCGCACCAACTACGACATTTTCTCCCAACGTAGGATGCCGCTTCCCACACTCTTTACCGGTACCCCCCAGGGTAACGCCTTGGTAAATCAGGCTGTAGTCTCCGATAATAGCGGTTTCTCCAATCACCACACCCATGCCGTGATCGATGAAGACGCCTTTCCCAATGGTGGCACCGGGATGAATTTCAATGCCGGTTAAAAAGCGGGAGAACTGAGAAATGACCCTAGGAACGAAGGGAAGTCCTAGGGTATATAACCCGTGGCAAATGCGGTGGAACAGCAGTGCCTGAAGACCGGGATAGCAGAACAAAACCTCCAGCCAATTACGGGCGGCTGGGTCACGCTCAAAGATGATTCGGAAGTCAGCAAGAAGCGCAGATAGCACAAATGGTTACCCAATTATAATGGTAGGATACATTACAATTATTTTACCTTCCTTCCCTACTGTCGAACCGTCAAGCTGTAATTCCAGCGTTGACCCTCTTGTATGGTACCGACCCACACCCGATATTCTCCAGGGGGTAAATTAGAGGCTTCTACGCTAGCATCTTTGCTTACACCTTTGCTGGTCTTGGTATCATTGCCGCAAAGAATTAAGTTATTTGGCCCTTGAATAATTAAGGTCGTATCTTTCCCGCTATTCACTTCCACAGCTAGCTTAGGAAAGTTACTCTCCAACACCATGATGTGATCAGGTGTTTCCGAACCATAACCGATACAGGGCTTTTTGTTGCGATCGCTATTGGCAATTGACGATAATGAATAAGTTCCTCCTGTGCGACCGGAAGCTTGTCCTGCTCCTGGGGAAAAGCCGGACGATAGTTTCAAGGTACCGAAATTTGCCGCTTGGGAAAAAGCGGGTGTAGCGCTTAAGGCTACTGCAAAAGCGACCAAAACTCGACTGTGTAACCACCGCATTGCCAAGACCCTCCTTAAAAGACTGGGAATTCAAATTCTTTCCCCAGTTGAGTACGGAATGCAGATTCAGACTGCCTAGTATTGTCTTATCTGACTTTAGGCTGTTGAAGAGTGACAGACGTGACAGTAAACTATCTGCCCTAATCAAAGATTAAGTTTTTCCCAGTTTATGAGTATTGTGGAGATAATATGCCCTCCATTGTCTTAATTTTGTTCCTGCTCTTGGGCGGTTTGATGTTTTCAGATGTTCTGATCTTTTTTCCCCTGGACATCGTGAATTCCTTCAGACCTCTGACTTCATTGAGTTTGGTCGTGGTTTTGCTCGTCTTCTTGTGGTGTTTTGGAGGGGAATAATCGGATTGGATTCACTCCGGAGGCTTCAAAAGCCAATCTTATGATTGAGTGGAGTCAGACAACTCGAACCCATCGGCCTTGAGGAGGGTTGGATCAAGAAAGTTTCGGCTACTGTGGGAAGATTGGGTTCATGCTGGTGAGCCGGTTGATGGGGTCAATCGTTAAAATTTAAAGGCTCACAGCTACAAACTCACACAGCTCAAAAGTTACAGAGAATGGCAAATGACGACTGGTTAGAAATTGGCACGATTGTTGCTCCCCAAGGTCTAAACGGGGAATTGCGCGTCTATCCGAATTCTGATTTTCCGGAACGGTTTGAGGAACCCGGACAACGCTTTCTCAAACGAGTGGGTGAAACCGAACCCCAACCGATCGAATTGCTGAGTGGACGTTATGTTCCCGGTAAAGACTTATACCTCGTAAAGCTAGCGGGGGTTGAAAATCGTGACCAGGCAGAGGCATTGCGCGATTATGTACTCTTAGTGCCAGCCAGCGATCGCCCAGAACTAGGGGAAGATGAATATCATGTGATGGACTTAATTGATCTGGAGGTCTTTAACCAGCTAACCAACGAATTAGTGGGTGTTGTCGTTGATGTGATTCCTGCGGGGAACACTCTGTTGGAGGTTAAGCTAAACCAGCAACCGGAACCAGCACCCGTCACACCAGAAGTTCCACTCCCCACCCGAACCAGTAAAATCCGTAAGCTCAAGCGCCAGAAAGAGAAGAAGCCAGCAACAGTGTTGATTCCTTTTGTAAAAGCGATCGCGCCTGTTGTCGATCTCCAGAGAGGTCGGATTGAAATTACACCACCGCCTGGTTTGTTGGAAGTTAATCAGAATATTACCGATTAAGGACGTGCAATAAGCTGATGTGCAGCTAAATTGCCATAGCGAAATTGTCATAAGGGATGTGGGGTGTGGGGTGTGGAAATAGGCTTTCTTACTCCCTTCCCGCCAGAAGATTACCTATTCCTCACTCCCCCAGCTTCCCCAGCTCCCTCAGCATAGGTATATTCTTAGAGCGGCAAGAGAGTAAATGCGTCACAGCTTAGGAAGGTATGTAGAGGGGCACAACCATGTCATGCCCCCCAGCAAGGAAATATCAAGCGAAACCGTATTACGAGTTTGGGTTTATTGGTTTATTCCTGCAAAAAAGTAAACGTGAGCAACCCTACCACAATGCTCTCACAGGCTCAGACTGTTCAGTAGATTGGGGGGTGGATTGTTCAACGGTAGGAGCCGATGTCGCATCAGGAGCCGTTGTGGGACTTGGAGTTGGTGTCGTTTGATTGATTGTCCTTTGCTGAATCGTTCGTTCTTGCCGACGAATGGTTGTATTGGTGCGATTGGTATCTGTTGAATCGTTAGTGGTACCTGTACTCGGTGTATTATTCGTATCCGTTGAATCGTTAGTAGTACCCGTACTCGGTGTGTTGTTCGTATCCGTTGAATCGTTCGTGGTACCCGTACTCGGTGTGTTGTTCGTATTCGTTGGATTGGTAGGAGTTGTATCTCTTAAATCATTGGTTGGATTGGTATTGGGTGAATCCGTAGTATCTGTCGTATTGTTGCGATTGGGAGGGATTGTATTGTTGCGATTCGTATCGGTTTGGCTCAGCCATTGTTCTGAGCCTGCTTCCCCTAAAGGACGAGCATTCGCCGGATATACCGATACGGCTGAAATCAATACAGACACAATTACACCCGTTAACATTTCTAGGTTTTGAAGACGCATAATAACCTCACTTTCAGAAGATTTGAGTAAGAAACCAAGCTAAAGCTGGAGTCTTGCTCGGCAAGACTCTTAATAGAGGTAATAGAACTCCCAAATGCTAACGGCTGATATTTTGAGATTAATCTACCTAAATATATAAATCTTTTGAGCAGAAATTGTGATAGTTCAAATATATGACTTTTTGTCGATCCAACTTAATGAAAAAACCTTTCAAGATAGCACATCAGCTTCTGTGTAAGTCAGTATTTACAATGAACTAATTAACCAAAAAGACGACAGCAAAAATGCGAATTAAATCCCCTAATCAACGCTTCATATTGTTTTATTTAAGCGCAGCCATGTTAGCGTTCAGCCTTCCGCGACAAGCTGCCGCTTCCAGCGTTATAGCCGATAACACTACGATCAACACACCTCCGTCTGAAAACCTCTCACCGGTTGCAGAACCTCAAATCTCTCCTTTGGGAGAACCTTCTCTGTATCCTTCCTCACCAGAAACCGAGCTAAAAAGTACGCTTGATAACACGTCTTTAGTGATTAGATTGAGTCAACGTCGGGTCTATGTTTATCAAGACCATAACTTGAAAGGGAGTTACCCGATCGCAGTGGGCAAGGCCGGATGGGAAACCCCGACAGGTCGTTATCAAGTTATCGATATGCGACAAAATCCTGCTTGGGAGCATCCCTGGAATGGTAAAGTCATCCCTCCAGGGCCAGATAATCCATTAGGAATAAGGTGGATTGGTTTTTGGACCGATGGACGTAACTTTATTGGATTTCATGGCACCCCGGACGAGTCGTTAGTGGGGCAAGCGGTTTCCCACGGCTGTATCCGGATGCTTAATAAAGATGTCTTGGCGTTGTACGCGCTGGTAAAGATTGGTACACCTGTTACGGTGGAGCCTTGATACACAAGAGTTGGGCGGGAGCTTTAGTGAGGATGGGAGAGTGGGGGAGAATTGTTTCAGTCTCTCCCCATCTTCTGTCCCACCGCCCTAATATCTGGGAACGCAACTCGGTATCAAGCGTCGCTGAGTACCCAATTCACAAGAGTGCGAACTGGGAAACCCGTAGCACCGGCATTGTTGCATCCGTCTTCTTTATCAGCCCAAACGGGACCGGCTACATCTAAGTGCGCCCAAGGAGTTTCTTTGACAAACTGCTTCAAGAACAAAGCGGCAGTAATGGAACCGCCTGCACGAGGCCCAGTGTTTTTCATGTCAGCAATGGGTGACTTCAAACCGTCGAAGTATTTGTCTTCCATCGGCATCTGCCAGAACTTTTCACCCGCTTGTTCCGAGGCGGCTTTCAACTGAGAAGCCACACTATCGTCAGTTGCCCACATGCCGGCAATATCATTGCCTAAGGCCACAATGCAAGCACC
>DATNQL010000893.1:0-7478 GCA_036704025.1 Stenomitos sp. | reverse complement strand
GCTGACATTCAGAATAAAGATGAAGAGTTTGAACTAAAAAAAGCTTTTCAGGTTTTGATGTCCGAGCTAAAGGATTACTGGTTAATTAAAGTTTTTCAATTTGAGAATATTTAATTAGAATTGAAACCCTCTTAAAAAGTGCTGCTGTTTTCTGTATTGAAAGTCGAGTTATACCAATTTCCTTTGTTGAGAGTGGAGTCTGCCAGCTACCCGGATACCTGTCACACAGAAAAATCCTCTACTGGCATACCGTGGGTAGCGACAATTGTCCATCTCAACCCAATTGACTTGAGATGCGATCGCCTACAGCACCAACAAAGCTGATCGCACTCCCTACCCACTTCTAAACTAAGATTAAGTCTGTTTGGGCTTTCATAGCACCGAAACAGGCAAGAACCAGAAAAGAAGAATCCTTACTCAGAGAAGATGAATTTAACAGTAGATGACCTACGTGCAATCGACGATAAGCTATCGAAACGAGAAATCAACCTTGACCCAGGCGGATATTTCATTATCTACCTTGATCGCGAGGCTAGGCTAATTTGTGCCAAACATTTCACCAATGTAATTGATGAGCGTGGTTTAGCCATTGACCCAGAAACGGGTAAAGTTATCCCCGCCAAGGGCAAAGTAGAAAGGACTCAAAGCACCTTATTTACAGGCAGAACCGCAAAAGAACTTTGTGTGTCTATCTTTGAGCAAACTCAGCCCTGTCCCGTGACAAGGCTCGATCATGCGGCTTATTTAGGACGGGAGTTGATTCGGGCTGAGTCAGCTCTAGTGGATGGCGAAGAGTATATTCAGGATTAACCTGAGAAACTCTGATAGAAAAAGTAGGTAGCCATCGGGACAACGGTGGCGATAATCAAGATAGCCACCACCCAAATCGTAGAATTTTGGGTGTCAGTTTCTTCTGCACTCTTAAAAGTACTTTCCACCTGAATCTTTTCTTCTACAACTGGGGGGCCGGGGTCCGGTTCACCCGAAAGAATGGCGACTAAGCGATCGCTGGCATCCAACAAAGCTTGATTGTACTTATTTCCCGTGCGGAGGGGCACCGCTACCGTTTCAGACGCTACGCTTTCGGCAATGTCGTCCGGCAGAATTGACTTAACCGCTTCACCCGTTTGAATGGCAGTTGTGTTGGTGAGCGTGTCAATTACCAGCAGAGCTTGTTTGGCTTGAGCTTGTGGGGTTGGGAACCATTTTTGAAACAGGGCTTTTGTGAAGCTATCGATTGTTTCACCGTAGTCTAAACGGTGCATGGTTACCATCCTGACCTCTTTGCCCGTTTTCTTCGCTAAATCATCCAGAGTATTGCTCAAACGTCCTTCATTCAGACGGCTGAGAACTTCGGCTTTATCAACCACCCAAGTCGGTTCTCCGGCTCTGATGTTGGGCATTTGATACACTCCAGTGGCGTTAGCCGGTGCCGCCACGAATACACTGGCTAAAACGAATAATGACAGCGGTAGAATCAGGCGTTGAAGGTATTTTTGACTCTCGTAGAGTCGATTGAGGAGCTGTTTCATTGAATTGATTGGAAGATTAAGATTGCCTTTTCCCATACATACTATATAAACCGGAACAAAACTTACGTCTAAACCATGGAAAGGCGTGTTACGGTTGAAGGAAAGCCTTGAGCTTGCTCACTGGGAGTGCCAGCAATGAGTTCAGCAGAAATTTATCGGGGTTGGATAATTGAGGCTAGACCAGTATTCTGCGTTCAGGTCTGGAGTGCTACGGGTGAATGCGTGATTCCCATTCATAATGCTAAGACCCAGGAAGAAGCACTGCATTTTGCCAAACGCTGGATCGATCTGCAAATGACACCGGATCGAGTTGGGCCTCAACCGAGTGATTCGCCTCCTCCTGACTTTGACGATGACGATATTCCATTTTGAGCTAAGTGCTGGGGTTGTCTCCATCCCCTCTCGGCTTATCAATGTCTGGTAGCGTAATGTCGCCCCCGTGGCTGACCGGAGGATAGCGATCGCTTCTGATTCACCGGCTGACGCTTCTTCTGGAAGAGGGATTAAATCACCAGCGAAAGAAAGTTTAATGAACTTTTCTAAAGGTCGCAGCAGATTCTGCCATTGGGTAACCCCTACTTGCGTAGAATGTGATCTCAAGTTCTTCTGTAACCTTTTAGATAGATAGGAGACGTTCAGCATGGCTGATCCCAGAGATACAGAGCTTATAAAACCCTTTAATGGTGACCCTTTTACAGGGCATTTATCGACTCCCATCAGTGATTCCGGTATTGTTAGGGCTTTCCTCAACAATCTACCCGCTTACCGCAAAGGCATATCACCCCTGCTGCGAGGTCTAGAGATTGGTTTGGCTCACGGCTATTTCATCATTGGCCCTTGGGTCATCTTTGGCCCGCTGCGCGACTATCCGGGTGCCGCCAGTTTAGGTGGATTAATTTCAGGCGTAGCTTTGATTATCATTGCAACCGCCGCTATGGCTGCCTATGGCATTGCCAATTTCCAAGAAGGTCATAATACTGCCGTTGCTAAGCAAAACCCCAAAACCCCTGCTGAACTGACTACAGCGGACGGCTGGAGCCAGTTTGCGGGTGGATTCTTTATTGGTGGCATGGGTGGCGCTTTCGTGGCTTACTTCCTGCTCGCCAATTTTGATGTGGTGGATGCCATCCTCCGGGGTGTCGTTCACAATACATAGCCATTTTTGGGCTGGCAGTCCTTGGTTTTAAGTGTTTGACTTAAGCTGTCCGTCAGCTCTTCGTAATATCTGTTTTGCAACCCTGTAAATTTAGAGAGGAACGTTTGATATGACAGGTGCATACGCAGCTTCATTCTTGCCCTGGATTTTGATTCCCGTTGTGACTTGGCTCCTGCCTGCTGTGGTCATGGGTCTTTTATTTATCCACATTGAAAGCGACGCTTAACCCGTTTTCAAAGTCTAAACGCCATTTTTAATTAATTGTGGGAAATACCTTGCCTATGCGCTAAGCGCCTGCTCGGCGAACAGGTAAGGTATTTTCTGATTAAGATGGTGGTGGTTCTAATTCGTTGATGCGTGATGGATACGGATGAACTGAAACGGCGTTATCTGGCTGGAGAACGAAATTTTCATCGGGCAAACTTAAACGGCTCAGATTTGCGTAAACTCCAATTAATGAGAGCTGACTTACTGAAGGCAAATTTGCAAAATTCTAACTTGAGTGGAGCGAATCTCACTCGGGTCAACCTTTATCAAGCCAATCTGAGTCGAGCCGATTTGCGTCAAACCACCCTCAATGAGGCAATATTACATGGTGCCGAACTCAGTGGAGCGAATCTACATCGAGCCAGCTTAATCAAAGCCGATCTGTGTGAAGCTAACCTGAAAGGGGCAACTCTAACTCATACTAATTTGGGCGCGGCTAAACTGAATGGAGCCAACCTGAATAATGCCAACTTAACTTGGGCTAATCTGCGGAAAGCCGATCTAAAGCAGGCTCACCTAGAAGGAGCCGACTTGAGTGGTGCTAAATTTTGCCATACAATCATGCCTGACGGGAGCCTGAGAAATGATGATTGCTGAACCAAGATTGCGCTCACTGCTATACCCGTAGCAAGTATTGAAGAACTGGGAATTTAGAATTTGGTGGTTTGAGCTGGCAATTTCACTACCCTTGGGTATTGACTTAGTCTGGATAAGCTTGCTAGGGTAGGCGCATTACAGAATTCAACCCATAGTCTAACTAACGCTACAGCCATGTTCAGCCGCCGCTATTACTTTTATTTTTGGTTTAGGGAGGTTCACCAGTCGTGAAAACAGTTCCCAATGGAACCGACCTGGTGGACCGCAGAACAAAGGCTGTGGTCCATTATTTTTTTCAGGCAAATACACTTCAAAATCCAAGCATGACACTTTCCCTCAATAGCTGGTTTTATGGCTTTTATTTTTGGCCCCGATACACTTCCGGGTAAGTAAAGTCATGCCAACTTTCTGCTACAACCCGGAACCCTCACAGGAACCGGGTTTTTTATTCGTCACCCATCTTACAAAGGAATCCGACCCATGTTGAATGCCAAGCTTGCTACACAATCTCATCCGGATCACAACACCCTGGTTAAACTGTCGGAGAACGTCGCCTTCGGCGCAAGAGAGCTTGTCATTATTGGGGGGCCATGTGCCGTTGAAAATCGCACACAAATGGAACTCGTAGCTCAACAGCTTCAACAGGCACCCGTTCAGGCGATACGGGGTGGCGTTTTCAAACCTCGGACATCCCCTTACTCGTTTCAAGGATTAGGGGTAGAAGGATTAGAGATATTGTCAGAAGTGCGATCGCGCTACAATCTTCCGGTAGTTACAGAGGTCATGACGATTGAGCAAATTGAAACCCTTGCCATCCATGCAGATATGCTTCAGGTTGGCAGCCGCAATATGCAAAACTTTGATTTACTCAAAGCACTCGGTCAAATTGAAAAGCCAGTTTTGCTGAAACGAGGGTTAGCGGCGACGCTTGAGGAATTTGTCATGGCAGCCGAATACATTCTCAGTCACGGTAACTCCCAAGTTGTATTGTGTGAACGCGGTATCCGCAGTTTCGATCACTTCACTCGCAATGTGCTGGATTTAGGAGCGGTTGCAGCACTCAAGCAACTCACTCACTTGCCAGTTATTGTAGACCCCTCTCATGCTGTCGGAAAGCGGGAATTGGTCGCCCCTCTAGCTAAAGCGGCTGTGGCTTGTGGAGCGGATGGATTGATGATCGAGTGTCACCACGAACCCGAAAAATCAGTTTCCGATGCACGTCAGGCACTTTCTTTGCAAGATATGGTGGATTTAGTCGAGAGTTTACGACCGGTTGCCGCCGCTGTGGGGCGACAAATTGCCGAACCGATGAATCGACCTCAATGGGCGAAGGCATCTTAAAACAGCCGTACTTCCTACAGAACAACACCTCAAAGTACAGGGTTCATGACGGATGAACCCTGGTGTTAAGCTGCGGTGCATCTAAATTGGATATAAAATTTTTGCAAGGGGTGTGGGGTGTGGGGTGTGAAGGTAAGCTATACAGCTTATACCAATTAAATACACAGCAGCTTACCAAAGAGATCGGCCTAAAGCCACAACCATCACGACAATGAAGGCCAATACAATCATAAAAACAGACACGAGAAAAAATCCTGCGATCGCCCACAATCGTTGATGCCGTTTAAATGCCTTCACACTCTTCCAACGGCGGCTTTTCCAAGCCCACTCATTGCCTTTAACACCCAGAATGATTGCCATCATCGGCCAAGTCATCCCCATCGTCAAGGGAAGGGTAATGAGCGAAAGATCGCTCCAAGCTATCAGTCCAATCCAAACCTGATTTGGAATACACCATAAACCGGGAAAGAAAAAGGCACCCCAGTTCCAGCCGGGAATTTCCTGGGGAACGGCAATAGAGGAATCCAGCAACTTCCCTGTTCCAGAATTATTCCCGAAAGCAGGGTGAACAGAAGCCTTGGGGGAAGGAGACCCCTTTGGAATAAAACCAATCGTATTCAACATTCGCGTAGCCACAGGGATATCGGATGCCGTCGCTAATAGGTATTCCAGAACCTGATCAGCCGAGTGAAACCGATCCGCAGGATTGGGCGCAAGCATACGGTTGAGCATAAAACTCATGCGTGGACTCAAAGATAGTTCTTGCTGCCAAATCCAGTGAAGGGTATCGGCATCAATTAAGTCCTGGGGCTGTTTTCCCGTCATTAAAACCAGTGCCGTGACGGCTAAGGCATACAAATCGCTATGAGGGGCGACGATTCCTAAGCGCATCTGTTCATCCGGCGAATAACCCAACTTACCTAAACGCGTCTTACTGCTAAAGGGAACAGACGGCGATGAACTGGAAACCGTTTGACCCACTTCTAGCGGAATTTCAATCACACCGCCCAAGTCAATTAAAATCGGTAACCCGTCTGAGGCACGACAGATGATATTGTCAGGAGAAATATCACGATGAATCAGACCTAATGAGTGGAGATAGCTTAAAACAACCAGCAGTTGCCACAACAGCTCCACCATTTCGGTTTCGCTGAAGTATTGTCCGATCGCCATGCGCTCTTCTAATAAAGTCTGATAGGTTTTACCTGCGATGTAATCTTGGACTAAAAATAAGCGTTTTCCCTCCCGAAAAAATTCCCAAAATCGGGGAATCTGGGGAGATGAGAGCTTGTACAAAATGGCCGCTTCCCGCTGAAACAGTTCCTCCGCCTTCTGGAGAGCTTGAGTGCCTTGCAGGGCGGGCATCAGCTCTTTCAGTGTGACCCATTCATTAAAGCGTCCCGTATCTTCAGCAAGGTAAGTTCGTCCCATCCCGCCTTGACCCAGTGGACGCACAATCACATAGCGATCGCGCAACCGGGTTCCAGGGGTCAAATGAGGGCCAACTGACTTCAGCTTCGGTTTTGGCATGGGGACACCACAGCCCGAACAAAACCGTGAACTCTTGGGATTACCTTTCCCACAGCTCGTACAAGCAATTGCATTCATGAAGCCACTCTCAAGGGTTACCCGCTTATTGATTCCCGCATGACTACCAGCTTAGCCAGTCCCATTCCTGAGCGACTACTAAGCCATCTCTTCAAATTCCACACGATGAACTGAACCGACCGGAACCAATCTTGAGTAAAGTATGCTATTTCCTTACAGTATGCGATCACTGCGATCGTCAGTCCGGCGTTAACGTTCTGATTTCCCAACAGGGATGTCGTTCTACCATTGAGCCATCCGGCAAGGCACTTTTATGCATACCGTTGTTCTCGTTCTGGTTCAAGTACTAATCATCATTGGGCTTTCCCGACTCATGGGTTTGGGGTGCCGAGCGTTGAAGCAACCTTTGGTGATTGGCGAAATTATTGCTGGAATTATGCTGGGGCCATCTCTGTTGGGTTTGCTGGCTCCCACCTTGGCAACGACGTTATTTCCTGCTGAGACGCTTCCTTTCCTCAATGTGCTGTCTCAGGTGGGGCTGATCTTTTTCATGTTTCTGATTGGTCTAGAGCTAGACCCAAAATATCTTAAGGGCAACTTAGATATCGCTATTTTGACCTCCCACGTCAGTATTTTAGTACCCTTTTCCCTGGGAAGTTTGCTGGCGTTATTACTTTATCCCCTGGTTTCCAATGGGAGTGTAGCCTTTACGGCCTTTGCCTTGTTTTTAGGCGCAGCACTTTCGATTACAGCCTTCCCCGTCTTAGCCCGAATTATTACAGAAAACAACCTGCAAGGCACACGTTTGGGAACTTTGGCGCTCACCTGTGCGGCGGTAGATGATGTCACGGCTTGGTGTTTATTGGCATTAGCGATCGCCGTCACTCGCACCAACAGCATGGCTGGTGCAGTGCCCACCGTGATAGAATCCCTGGTCTACATTGGGTTCATGGTCACGGTGGGGCGTTGGTTCCTAGAAAGACTCTCCCGCTTCTACAACCTCACTGGACGGCTAACTCAGCTCACTCTAGCCGGGA
>DATNQL010000892.1:0-4828 GCA_036704025.1 Stenomitos sp. | reverse complement strand
TCGCCAATTCCCGTTGCGATATTTCTTCATTCTCATACACGAGTATTATTTTTTCCCGGAAGTCCAGTGAGTAAGCTTTCATCTTTACACCCTCAACAGTTCCCCATTACTGTACCTCGGTTATTCGAGAAACGCTATAATCAAGGCATCTTGTCGGATGTTGCAAATCTGAGAAATAGTAAGGAAGAGTTGGGCTTTCCCAGACTCAGCGTACTGTTAGCATAGAGCCAGCATTTCTCCAAACTCTATGTTTTCCTTCAAATACCCCGTTCCCCAAAGTGACCCGCCCTTATCACCAAGAGAAACGCTGCCCACGATGTACGATCTTCCGAGTGAAGATCCGGAGGAACCTGGTTTGCCCGATGAATTCCATGACTTGCAAGCGCAATTCTTGAGCCTCACGTTCTGTCCTCCACACTATCCGGCTTCGCGGGTATTCAGTGCCAGCGACATGAACCTTTACTATGACGTGCGCCACGCTCAATGGTACAAGCGACCGGATTGGTTTGGCGTTGTAGGTGTGCCTCGACTTTATGATGATGTCGATATGCGCCTTTCTTATGTGGTTTGGCAAGAGGGAATCAATCCGTTTGTGGTTGTGGAATTGCTCTCTCCAGGGACAGAAAAAGAAGATTTAGGGGAAATTGAAGAGGAAAAGTTGCCAACTGAATCTGAGGAAGTTGTAGACAATGGGCAAGCAATTGAACCTCAGACTGGCAATAAACCGCCACGAAAATGGGAGGTTTACGAGCAGATTCTACGTATTCCTTACTATGTAGTTTTTAGTCGTTATACCAATCGGCTACGGGTGTTTAAACAAGAGGGAGCACATTACCAAGAATTAGACTTACAGGAGCCACGAGTGTGGATGCCTGAGATAGAGTTAGGCTTGGGTTTGTGGCAAGGTGAATATCAAGGAATTGAACGTTTATGGTTGCGTTGGTACGACACTCAAGGTAACTGGATTCTGACTCAGGCGGAACAGGAACGAACGCAAAAAGCACAAGCTCTACAGCAAGCCGAACAGGAGAGACAACGAGCCGAACAAGCGGAATCTAGGTTAGAGGCTTTGATGCAACGACTTCGAGAATCAGGAATTGACCCTGAAACGTTTTTGAACGATCAGAGCTGAATTGATTGGATTGACAACTCTCACCGTTAAATCAAAGATTATAACGGGAGTCCTCTTTTTGCGCTTTAAATATAGACCGATCGCTTCTCCTACTGCTATAGCCACAATTCGAGGCTTTTGCATAAATCGCCAAAATCCCAGTGATAAGTACAATAGCTACGTAGTCAACTCCCAACCCCTAATCCCGATTAAGGTTGTTCTACTTCTATTGAGACAACGCTGGCTCTATGCGTATTTTATTTTTGCATTCCAACTTTCCAGCCCAGTTTCGGCACCTCGCGGTCGCCTTAGCCCAAGACTCCAATCATCAAGTTGTCTTCGGCACCACTCGCAAGGAAGGGACGCTTCCCGGTGTCCATAAGGCTATCTATACCCCCTCTCGCGAAGCTCATCCCCAAACACATCACTATGTGCGAACGTTGGAAAATGCCGTACTTCAGGGTCAAGCCGTTTATCGTCTCGCTGACCAACTCAAGGCTCAAAGCTTTATCCCAGATGTGGTTTATGCTCATTCCGGTTGGGGGCCGAGTTTATTTATCAAAGATATCTTTCCCAAAGCTAAGCTTCTTTGCTATTTTGAATGGTTTTATCATGCTCACGGTTCAGATGCCGACTTTGACCCCAATGAACCCCTGACGGCTGATGATGAAGCTCGAATTCGCATCAAGAATGCTCCCATATTAATCGATCTCTATAGTTGCGATCGCGGACTTGCTCCCACCTATTGGCAACGGCAGCAATTCCCCCCGGAATATCACAACAAAATTAAGGTTCACCATGATGGTGTCGATACCCAATTCTTCCAGCCCCAACCAGGGGCAAAGTTATTCCTTCCTCGCATTAATTTAGACTTGCGAGAAGTCCCCGAAATCGTGACCTATGTGGCACGGGGAATGGAACCCTATCGAGGTTTTCCGCAATTAATTGAGACCGTGGCATTGCTACAAAAGCGACGCCCTCAATGCCATGTCGTCATCGTGGGAGAAAATCGCGTGGCGTATGGCAGGACGCTGCCCGACGGCAAAACCTACAAAGATTTCATGCTAGAAAAAGTCCCCCTCGACCTCAATCGAGTTCACTTTACCGGGTTGCTCCCTTACCCAGAATACTTACAAGTTCTCCAAGCGAGTTCAGCCCATCTTTATCTCACCCGTCCGTTCGTTTTGTCTTGGTCAATGCTAGAGGCACTATCCGCCGGTTGCTTGGTGGTGGGTTCTAATACCGCGCCCGTGATGGAGATGATTCAGGATGGCGTGAATGGCTTATTGGTGGACTTTTTCGACACCCAGGCGATTTGCGATCGCCTCGAGTACGCCCTTGACAATCCCACCCAAATGGTATCCATTCGCCGTCAGGCTAGGGAAACCATTTTAGAGCGTTACGATTTGGCTCAATTATTACCACAACACTTGCAGTGGATACAGGAGATTACTGAACAATGAAAACAGCCGCCATTCTTTATCAGCCAGACGGATTCGACACTCAAGGTCAGCGGTTAATGGGGCGTCAAGCCGCCGGAGAGGGCTTCCTCAAAGCGTTAGCGCGTCATGGCAAGGCAGAATCTCTGTATTGTTCGACCAAGGACAAGACAGGATTTGAAGAATTTTTTCAGCGGGTTCGCCCTTGGTTATCCGACTCGCGCCAAATTCGCTGGCTGCCGGCGGGTAATCCCGTCGCCTTAGCGGAAGCTGGCACTCTCTACAGACCTGACCCCCTGATTAGTGATCTGGCTTGGCAGCGGCGTTTTGCCAATCAACAGGCATACAGCCTCTGTGGCGTCACCCATACCCTGGCGAGTAAAGGGGCAATGGAGGGGATCGGCGACCTGCTCATCGCCCCCATCCAGCCTTGGGATGCGGTCATCTGCACCTCTAGGGCGGTCAAAATGATGGTGGAACGGCTTCTCGGAAGTTGGGCTGAGTATCTCGCTGTGCGCCTGGGTGCTAAACCTGCCGTTCAGTTCAGGCTGCCGGTAATTCCCCTCGGCGTCGATTGTGACGCGTTCCCCCAAGGTCAGGTCGCCCAAGAAACTCGGAGTCAGTTGCGCCAAAAGCTGGGAATTGGCCCGGATGACCTCGTGGTCTTGTTTGTCGGTCGGCTAATCTTCAATGCCAAAGCCCATCCCGTCCCTATGTATTTGGCGATGGAACGGGCAGCCCAAGCGACGAAGTCTAAGGTGCATCTGATCCAGGCGGGTTGGTTTGAAGACCAGCAACAGGAAGTAGCCTTTAAAAACACGGCCTCGGTTTTTAGTCCTACCGTTAATCATCTCTTTGTGGATGGACGGCAACCGGAGATTCGCCAAGATATTTGGTCTGTCGCAGATGTCTTTATCTCCCTGGCAGACAATATTCAGGAAACCTTTGGGCTAACTCCGGTTGAGGCGATGGCGGCAGGTTTACCGGTTGTTGTCGCAGATTGGGACGGTTATAAGGATACGGTACGCCACGAATTGGATGGTTTTCGGGTTCCTACCCTGATGCCGCCTCCCGGATGCGGTTTGGATTTTGCGGCGAATTACCATGATGACAATCTGAACTACAGCACTTATGTGGGTCATATCAGTCAGATGACGGCGGTGGATGTGGATGCTTGTACCGAGGCGTTAACCGTTTTATTCACTCAGCCAGAAGTCCGGCAACGTTTGGGAGAAAATGGTCGCATCCGTGCGCGTGAAATCTATGACTGGTCGGTGATCATTGGGGCTTATGAAGCTTTATGGGAAGAATTAGCTGAAATACGAGGAAAAGCCACTCTATCAGCGCCTTTAAGTTCGGGAAAGCCACCTCATCCTCTGTGTGACGACCCTTTTCATCTACTATCTCACTATCCTACCCAGAGTTTGGGACAGGATGTGGTTCTCGGTCTGGGTACGATGGCAGCACCCGAAAAGTTACAGGCACTCCGCAGTACTTGGATGACAAACTTTGGGGCAGACAAGCGATCGCCAACGGCCATAATCGATCAGGTACTAGAAGCGATCGCAAAAGAAGGCTCTCTCAAAGTAGCAGAGATTCTGCGCCGCTTCGCTGACCCAGAGATGGGTGCTGTCGTCTATCTCTCCCGCACTTTGGTATATCTGCTGAAGTTTGATGTCTTGCGGCAGGTGCGCTGAATGGGTCAGGCTAGGGGCAGGCACTAGACCCGCCCCTACAGATTCCAACACAGCTTTTGTACAAAACTATTAGCCAGCAGATGTTCGGTTGAGTTAATAAGCTGCGGCGCATCTAAATTGCATATAAAAATTTTTGAAAAGGGTGTAGGGTGTGGGGTGTGAAGGTATACAAATTAAATGCATAACAGCTTATATCCTGGCTGTTTTACAGCAAGCCCAAATCCTTTAAGCTGCGGCGTGTGATCTCGATTCGGGCAGGTGCGTCTTCCGGTTTATTCATGTCGAGGGTTGTGGCAAAAAAGTAGACGTTTTTGCTTTGTTCTAGATAGCCGACAAACCAACCCAATTCTGGTTTAGTGCTGTTTAACCATCCTGTCTTTCCCCGCAGGGTGTAGTTTGGAGTCTGTTCACGCACCATAATGTCTTTCACCAGATTCATTGTTCGTTGCGAGAAGGGCAAATCATTTCGATACAATCGTTGCAAGAACTCAATCTGCTCTTTTGGCGTAATTTTCAGTGGTCCCTGCAACCAGAAGCGATCGATGTCTTCGGTAGTGCCAATCTGACGGTTGCCATAGCCC
>DATNQL010000891.1:0-4071 GCA_036704025.1 Stenomitos sp. | reverse complement strand
TAAGAGGCGATGACCCAAAAGGTAGCGCCCCAAGCAGCGATCGCACTCCGTAACCTTGAACCAGTGCGACTCAGGAATTTTCAAACAGCAGCAGAGTACAAAGCGCGATTGCCTTTGGCACTGCTCTGTGGGCAATCGCTCAATTCCGATTCCATACCGACACTATGGCGGACATCACTAAAATCAACCCCATACAGCTTTGTCCCGCTCATATTTACCCCACTTAATTGAGCTCTCCTCAAAATTGCCCCGGTTAGATTAGCATCTTCGAGACAGGCTCTCTCTAAGTTAGCTCCAGTTAAATCTGCCCCCTGGAGATTCACCCGATTCAATTGTGCGTCAGTTAAATTAGCCCCTGTCAAGTTAGCGCCCTCTAGCGTCGCAGCCGTTAATTTCGCTCTCCTGAAATTAACGCCCTCTAAATTAAAGCCATCCAAATCTACTCCCTTCAACCAGGCTCGGCTCATGTTGGCAAAATTTAAAGAAGAGCCATATAACATTGCACCAATCAGTCTCGCCTCTGATAAATTAGCCCATTTGAAGTTGACACCCATCAGATTGGCATCTCGCAGATTCGCTCTTTCTAGCTGTGAGGCACAGAGGTTTGCTCCCCATAAATTAGCCCCCCTAAGATTTGCCCCCATCAGATCTGCACCACTCAGTTTAGCCCCTGGTAGTAAAGATTTCACCATAAAGGCTCCACTGAGATTAGCTCTAGTTAGCTCTGTTTCTATCAGTTTGACTTCGTTCATTTTGACGAAACTCAAATTGGCCCAGTTCATCTGAGCACCACTTAAATCTGACTTAATTAAAAAGGCTCTCGTTAAGTCAGCACCTCTCAGGTTAGCCCCTTTAAGATTAACTCCCATTAAAAGGGCACCCCTCAAGTCTGCCCCACAGAGGTCAACCCCTTCAAAATTTTTTTCGCCCTGATCGTAAAGCCGGAGAAGTTTTCTAATATTCATAGCCTATATATTCCAACGAATATGAGTTAATTTGAACCCGTCACAATTTTAAGTTTAAGCTACTCAGTTTAGCTTGTCTTCTCAGTTTCCGCTTAGTACAGATATTGTAAGAATATTTTTTTGAACAAAGGTTTATTTTTGTGTGGAAACTTATAGAAAAAATATATTTCTCTGTTCTTCCCGCTGATTTTATTTTTTGTTATCTTAATAACTTAAAAGAGTTCCATTGAATGAACTGTCTCCTTAAGAGATTTATTTAATAAATAAGTATGACAGCTAAGTTTGACTTCATGGCTCAAGCGAGGAAGATATCATAAGCCCTGATGATTCATGCCTTGAGTCTGAAGAAACACATTCTCAAACCCTTATGGTTGAATGATTTCAGCTAATTGTGTTTTTTAGGAGTTGATAAATAGTATAGATTTTTAGCAATCTGCCGTAAGTAGCAGCGCTTCGCGATCGCAGAAGTTTTCGGTCTACTGACGTTAACAGACGGAACTGTTTACAGCCTTGTCGAGTAAGCATTCTAGATTGGTTGTGTTTGTTTTCGTCTAGAATGTTATGTTTTTTTGATTCTAGGGAATCTTATATAGGTAAGTCCTCCCAAAAAGAGCCAACCAGGAGAATGGTAGCCCCTCACGTCAAGGTAACATTATTTTTCAGGCTTGGCAAAACAGGACGCGGTTCAGCTATGCTATAAGTTTATGGATATTACGACCTGGCGCAGTTCGGTTATCTCCATTGGGAGTGTCTATCGGTTCACAGCTTTCTGGGAGATTATGGAATGAGGAAGGATGTGAGGAAGACTGGCTCATCCCAGCGAAGTCATTAGGAGTATGGATAGATGTTTGGCACCCCGATTCAAGTAAAGAAATGTTGAACCTTTTCCCCTTTACCACCGTCTAAACTTGTAATACTATAGGGTTAAAGCAAACTCATAATGACTCCGAGTTTACGCTTTTATATCCCAGCCATGAGCAGCAAGATGCTGGGGAACGCCGCAGAACTGAAAAAGAAAGACTGTCCTCAGTAGCCAGCTTCAACTCATATTCACGGTTAGATCTCCTGCTCTCGCTAGAAAAGACAGGTGGTCACATACATCTTTTATCAGATGTTGTCTACCGATTCGCGTAACTATCCTCAGGGTGAGAGATCGCACAAGCTTTTGAGGTCAGAACCCGCGATCAATTTACTGATTGTTTAGGGAGTTATTTTCAGACATATGCCCACTGCTAACACGAAAACAAAAACGACCAAGCCCACGTTCTCAGCAGATATGGTACGCACTTATCTGCATGAGATTGGTCGCGTGCCTCTGCTGACCCATGAGCAAGAAATTGTCTATGGTAAGCAGGTTCAGCAAATGATGTCGCTCATGGACGCAAAGGCAGCCTTGGCTGAAAAGTTACAGCGCGAACCGACGACCAAAGAGTGGACGATGCACGTCAAACAGGATGAAGCCACACTTAATAAGATTGTAAGCCAGGGAACATGGGCCAAGCGCAAGATGATTGAAGCGAACTTGCGTTTGGTGGTGGCGATCGCGAAAAAGTACCAAAAGCGTAATATGGAATTTCTGGACTTAATCCAGGAAGGAACCTTGGGCTTAGAGCGAGGGGTAGAGAAATTTGATCCCACCAAAGGTTACAAATTTTCTACCTACGCTTACTGGTGGATTCGTCAGGCAATTACCCGTGCTATAGCTCAGCAAGCTCGTGCAATTCGGTTGCCGATCCACATTACCGAAAAGCTCAACAAAATCAAAAAAGTCCAACGGGAACTCTCTCAGAAGTTTGGTCGCAATGCCACACCCGCCGAGATTGGTCAAGAGTTAGATTTAGAACCCGCTCAGATTCGCGAATACTTGAGTATTGCGCGTCAACCAGTCTCTCTTGATGTTCGCGTGGGAGATAATCAGGACACTGAGCTGTCTGACCTTCTAGAGGACGATGGTCAAACTCCGGTGAATTACACCACTCAGGAGTCACTCCGTCAAGATTTGGATGATCTTTTAGCCGAACTCACCCCTCAGCAACGAGAAGTCTTGGCCCTGCGCTTTGGTTTAGAGGATGGCAACGAGCTATCTCTGGCGAAAGTCGGTCAACGTCTCAACCTGAGCCGTGAGCGGGTACGTCAGTTAGAGCACCAAGCTCTAGCACAGTTACGGCGTCGCCACGCCAACTTCCGGGAGTATATCGCTAGCTAGAAGAGATGAAATTAATCTCTAAGCCTCAATCAAGGTGGTAGCCAGAGATGGCTACCATCTCTTTTTTGCAAAGATTTATAAAGATTTGAGAAATCGTAACGAGTACCGTTGAAGATACTGATTACTCCTGATTATTCCTGAAGGAATTAGGGAGTGAGATGAATTCGCACAAGACAGATAGTTGATAGAGAAGCAGCAAGGTGGAAAAAAGAAAAGATGATAGATAGACATCTACTCATTGCCTGGTTTCTTGATTCCCAGCCTCTCCGTATCCACTAAAACCCGTCTATTGGGTGAAACAAGGTTCATCCATTTGAGGGAAGCATTACCCTGACTCATTGGCTATTGTAATAGGAAGGAGTGGCTTAGTCTTCATTTTTAATCATTGCAAGCCATAGGGGTCAAAAATAAGGGTCAGATGTGACGGTTGATAAACCGGTCAGAGCCGGCTCAAAAATCGGTATCTCTAAGGCTTATAAATATCTATAGAGATGCGAGTCAATACCACCGAGTTGTCGCTCAACTTCAAGGGTTCTAGAAAATTCTGGCTTCTACTGGGTAGACGGCTTCATCGAGAGTGATTCTCTTGCAGGGTGTTTCCAAGTTTGTTTTCAAGGAGGTAACCACGGTGATTAACCAAGTAATGGGGTTCTTTTCGTCGCAACGTCAGCTACTCAAGGGTTGGGAATTGCCGGTAGCTGGGTTACTTCTTACGACTGGATTGGCGGTGACGGTAGCAACCGTAAAAACTACAGCATCTCCCCAAAAAGCGCAAGCGGTTAATTCCATTGTGGCTTCATCCAATGTGGTGACAGCCCCAACTCAGGCTCAAGAGCCAGCCGTTGACACCGTAGCTGCCCCCTCTACAGTGACAGCCCCAACTCAGGCTCCAGAACCAGC